>JBOIEG010000765.1:0-20953 GCA_050740915.1 Gammaproteobacteria bacterium
GGAAACTACCGCTTCTTCGTGTGACACTTTCATCATGGGGCAGCCCTCGGGGTTTTGTTTGGATTCGCTAACTCACATTATCCCAGAGATAGCCTGCCCCTTCCTACCTACAAAAGTGTCATGTATCACCTTCAGAACTCGCGTAGCTTATTGCTTTTCAATTCAATACCGGATCTACACCCTAATGGAATATTTTCCGGACGCGGCCCAACTTAGGCAAACGCCCATCAAGCCACACATACTCATCGTGGAAGATGAGGAGCTGTTTGCCAAGGCCATCTCCAAGCGTTTGGCGCGGGCTGGCTACGATAGCCAGCTGGCGCCCGATCTGGCGAGTGCAAGGCGGGCGGTAGAAGCGCGCATTCCGGACCTGGTCTTGCTCGACATGCGGCTGCCCGATGGTTCGGGGCTGGACCTGCTGTCGGACTTGCGCGAACGCTACAGCGCGTTGATCTCAGTGCTCATGTTCTCCGCTTATGCCGAGCTTGAGGATGCCGTGGCGGCCATGAAGCTCAAGGCGGAGGATTATCTCAAAAAACCCATCGATTTGGACGAACTGCTGGCCGCGGTCGAGCGCATCCTGAACAAAAAAAAGCTTGCCCAACAACTGGAGTATTCCCGCACCCGTGAACAACACGCGGTTTCAGAGGTGGAACTTCTGGGTGAATCCCTCGAGATGGCGCAGATCCGAGCTCGAATAAACCGTATCGCTGCCTTGTGTGGATCGGTGCAAGCCATTGCGCCGACCGTGCTGGTGTTGGGAGAGACCGGCACCGGCAAAGACGTGGTCGCGCGGCTCTTGCATAGGGCCAGCGGGCGAGCTGCGCGGCCTTTCGTTCAAGTGGACTGCGCGGCCTTGCCTAGAGATTTGGTCGAGGCCGAATTATTCGGGCATGAAAAGGGGGCTTTTACCCATGCCCATAGCGCTCGCACTGGTCTCATCGAGGCGGCCGAGGATGGAGTCTTGTTTCTGGACGAGATAGTGGAGCTGCCTCTGGAATTGCAAGGCAAGCTCTTGGCCGTATTGGAGAGGCGCAGCGTTCGAGCCCTTGGAAGCAACCGAGAAAGGCCCGTCGCGGCATGGTTTATCGCTGCAACCAACCGGGATCCGCAGGAGATGGTGAGGCGGGGACAGCTGCGCTCCGATCTCTACTTCCGCCTGAATGTCATGAGCCTGCACCTCCATCCTCTACATGCGCGCGGCCAAGATGTGATTTTATTGGCTGGTCATTTTCTCGAGAGGACCGCGAAGCGCTACGGCTTAGGGCGCTTGTCGCTCTCGGGATCCGCGCGGGATGCACTATTGCGCTATTCGTGGCCGGGTAACGTGCGGGAAATAAAGCACCTCATCGAGCGCGCCGCGCTTTTATCCTGCGGCGGAGAGATCACGGAAGAATCGCTCATGTTGCCGCGATCGCTACCGGAATCAGCTACCGGCGTTCCCAGCGAGCCGTGGCAGCAGATGACACTCGATCAAGCCGAGCGGCTACTGATCGAGACGGCTTTGCAGCGCAGTGACCACAACGTATCGGAAGCAGCACGGCAGCTTGGCGTGACCCGCATGGCCATGCGCTACCGGATGAAAAAATACGGCTTGGGAGGCGAAGGGGGGGAATAAGAGACTCCTCAGTCCCGACGCTCCGGCAACAGCCCTCGGACCGCAAGCCCGCGCAACGGTTCAACGGACTACCCGGATGTCGATACCTCGCTACTGCCTGGGCTACTGTGCATGTGAGGGAAACAAGGCTTCACCCATTAGCTGCTCACGGTTCCGTGGCCCCGCGAACGAGGCATAACGGTGTCAGAGACTCATTAACCCACCCAGATGCCGCGTGCCGCCGAGCTGGCGCATTTGTTTAATTATCCAATTCCGGCGCCGCAGCATATGGCTGGAGGGTTTGTGTACGCTGTAGCGGCGGGGGGAAGGTAAGGCCGCGGCAGCCAAAGCCGCTTCGCCGAGCGTCAACTCCGACGGGGCTTTGTGAAAAAACGCCCGGGCGGCGGCGCCAATGCCATAGATACCTTCCCCGAATTCTGCGATATTGAGGTAGACTTCCAGGATACGGCGCTTGGCCCAAAAAAGCTCGATGAGCAGGGAAAAATAGCCTTCAAGAGCTTTGCGCATGAGGCTACGAGACGGCCACAGGAATAGGTTTTTCGCGGTTTGCTGGGTGATGGTGCTCGCGCCCCGGAGGGATTTGCCCCCGCGATGCTCACGCCACGCGTGATACATCGCGTCCAAGTCAAATCCTATGTGCCGAACAAAGCGCTGGTCTTCGGAGGCGATGACCGCGAGTTTGACTTCGGGCGCTATCTGCGCCCAGTCCACCCAATCATAGTGAAAAACGTGCCCGCTATTTCCGCCAAACCGAGCCTTTGCCGAATACTGCAACATAAAAGACGAAACCGGTGGATCGACCCAGCGCAGCGCGAGCACAGGAACTGCGGTTACGGCCAGCATGAGAAGCAACCCACCCGTGATGATCCGGGTAGATCGGTGAACGATGCGGGCGCCAGGCCCCTTTTTTCGTTTTAGTCGGGGCTGTGGCATGGGCCGCTTGTTATTGTCCCTATAAGGCGTGCGTTAGGACATCGATTCCGGCCTGTTTTAGGAGCACAGCGGTGTCATGCAAGGGCAATCCCATGATACATAACTGCGACTGATGAACGCCCCTGCGAGACCTTGAACGGCGTAACCACCCGCTTTGCCGAAGGGTTCCTCAGACCTGACATAAGCCCTTTGTTCGGCCTCGCTAAGCGGGCGAAACTCGACGCGGCTGACGCTAAGCGCCGCACGTTCGATCCCTCCCGCGAACGCCACGGCAGTGTAGACCTGGTGGCATCGTCCGCAAAGACGTTGAAGCATCGCTAAGGCCCGATCCGAATCTTCCGGCTTTCCCAAGACCTCATCGTCGATCACGACCGAGGTGTCGGCGACGATCACAGGGTACTCGTCACCGGCCTGCCTAGCGCGAAGTCCCGCTCTTGCCTTTTCCAAAGCGAGCCGATGAACGTAGGCCCGAGGGGGCTCACCGCCATTCCGATGCTCGTCTACCTTGCACATCCAAGACGCGAAACGGCAAACCGAGTTGTTTAAGCAATGTCTGGCAACGGGGAGAGCGGAAGGACAATCGCGGGATCCTGTTCCGCGCATAAGCGGCTATAGATTTACCTGCAACTCGACCAGCTCCAGCAGCTGGCCGGTTTCATTCCGGCACGGATTTACACGAAAAGCCGCGTCAAGGCACGCGCCTTCACACGCCCTGGCAAGAGTGAGCCCCTATTACCTGCGATAATCGCGGGTGTATCATTGGCGCACACACCCAAAGCAGCGGCGAAACACGGCGACAGTGGGATCTGCCACGAGCTTTTTCGCGGCCGTTGGCGTTCCTCCGGTAATCAGACTAAACGGCAAGGTCACCAAAAAGAGCGCGGTCCCCACCAGCGCCGTACCGATGGCCGCCGGGCGTATCGCTAGACCATCGACGATGAGATCGGCGGCGCCAGGTTCAGCCTCATAGCCCCCATGAGGGGCATAGGTTGGGTCTTGCTGACGGCTCATTTGCTCCGCTCTTGCCTGTGCGGGGATCAGTGAAGTGCTCGTGAATAAGCAGGCGCCGATGAGATAGGCACCTATTTTCTTAAAAGCGTTGCGTGACATATGGGCTCTCCGTGGACTCTGCTCAATCTATTCTCGATCAATAGAACGGATACGCCTGTTTGTCAAAGTAGGTTTACTGGGCTAGTGCTTTTTTGTCGCGGCGCACCCCGAGGATCCGTTCCTGTTGCATTGCACAATGGCCTGGGAGTTTGCCGTTATGTTACCCACAAATATGGCGTAATATTGATGGGAAGTGTGATAATCGTTTCTTTATCCACGCTGCGTCGGCCAAGGTATGGTTTTAGTTCTCGATTTTCCCCGTCGCAGGATCTGTGCCGTTGAAACCCTGAGTTAATCGGAAAGTCCTGAATGCCGCCTTGACCAGGGCTGTGAATACCAGTAATTTCGTGCGGTTAACACCCGGGTCGTGGCGTAAAAGACACATAAAGACGAGTGGGCGCGGAATGCGCCGGATGAGGCGAACGTGGCAAAAAAAATCAGAGGAGCGGAAATTTTCATCAAGGCCCTGATCGACGAGGGCGTTGAGCATGTATTCGGCTACCCAGGAGGGGCGGTTCTTCACATCTATGACGAGCTGTTCAAACAAGACAAGCTAAAACACATTTTGGTGCGTCACGAACAAGGCGCAACGCATGCGGCGGACGGCTACGCGCGCGCCACTGGCAAGCCGGGTGTGGTGCTGGTTACATCGGGTCCTGGGGCCACGAACTGCGTCACCGGGATCGCAACGGCATATATGGATTCCATTCCGCTGGTCGTCTTTACCGGCCAAGTGCACACCCACTTGATCGGTAACGATGCCTTCCAAGAGGTCGATTGCATCGGGATCACGCGCCCCTGCGTGAAGCACAATTTTCTGGTGGAGAACGTGCGCGATCTCACCACCGTGATAAAGAAGGCATTCTACGTCGCGATGACCGGGCGCCCCGGCCCTGTGGTAGTGGATATCCCCAAGGACGTCACGGCGGATGTGACGGAATATCACTATCCGGCTTCCATCGAAATGCGTTCTTATCGGCCAAACACGAAGGGGCACCCAGGACAGATCAAACGCGCCGCAGAGCTCATTTTAGCGGCTAAGCGCCCGATGATTTATGCGGGCGGTGGGGTGATCCTCGATAACGCCGCCGGCGATCTGACCGAGTTAACCCGCCTTCTCGGCTATCCCATCACCAACACCTTGATGGGTTTGGGCGGATATCCCGGGACCGATCCGCAATTCGTGGGCATGCTGGGGATGCACGGCACCTACGAGGCGAATATGGCCATGCATCATTGCGATGTGCTGATCGCTATTGGGGCGCGCTTTGATGACCGGGTGACCGGGAATTTGGCGCATTTTTGCCCCGAAGCCAAGATCATCCACATCGATATCGACCCCTCCTCTATTTCGAAAAACGTCCCGGTCGACATTCCCATCGTGGGCAGCGTCAGTCATGTGCTGGGTGAGCTAAATAGACTGATCAAGGCCAACGGGGTAAAACCGGCGGATCGGAAAACAGATCCGTGGTGGAAACAGATCCGCAAATGGCAAGCCTCGGATTGCCTGCGCTATGACCGCGACAGCAGGTTGATCAAACCACAGCACGTGCTCGAGCAGATCTACGAGTTGACCGAGGGCGATGCGTACGTGACCTCCGATGTGGGCCAGCACCAGATGTGGGCGGCGCAATTCTACAAATTTGACCAACCCCGCCGTTGGATCAACTCAGGCGGTCTTGGAACCATGGGCTTTGGGCTGCCTGCGGCCATGGGGGTGCAGGTGGCGTTTCCGGATGCGTCTGTGGTGTGCATTACGGGCGAAGCGAGCCTGGTCATGTGTATCCAGGAACTGTCGACTTGCCTACAGTACAGCCTGCCGGTGAAGATCGTGAATCTCAACAACCGGTATATGGGAATGGTCCGCCAATGGCAGGAATTCTTCTACGACAGGCGTTATTCGCATTCCTATATGGATGCGCTTCCGGATTTCGTGAAGCTTGCGGAGGCCTTTGGCCATGTGGGCATGTGTGTCGAAAATCCATCCGACGTGCGCCCCATGCTGGAGGAGGCGTTTTCTATGAAGGACCGCCTGGTTTTGATGGACTTCATCACCGATCAGAGCGAAAACGTGTATCCGATGATCGCTTCCGGCAAGGGACATCATGAAATGCACCTGTCCCCGGAACGCGAGTTGGCCTGAGCGTGCAACATATTATCTCGATACTCTTGGAGAACGAGGCGGGGGCCTTGTGTCGTGTCGCGGGTTTGTTCTCCGCGCGCAACTACAATATTGAATCGCTTACGGTGGCGCCCACAGAGGACCCCAGCGTTTCTCGCATGACCGTGGTGACCAATGGCACCGATGCCGTGGTTGAGCAGATCACGAAGCAGCTGAACAAGCTGGTCGATGTCATCAAGCTCATCGATCTCAATGACTACAAGCACATTGAGCGGGAATTGATGCTGGTCAAAGTGTGGGCGGGTGGTGACGCGAGAGAAGAGGTCAAACGTCTGGTCGATATCTTTCGCGGACGTATCATCGACGTTTCGGATATGACCTATATCATCGAGCTGACAGGCGCTGGCGAGAAGCTGAATGCGTTTTTAGACGCGATGGATAAAAAGCACATCATCGAAGTCGTGCGCAGCGGGGCGACCGGGATCTGCCGGGCAGAAAAAGCACTGCGCTTATAAGCACTGTTTGCTGGGGTATCTGGTAGCGCCAACGGGTTGCCGAGGCAATAGGGCACTTCGATTAGTTCGAAGTGCCCGGCGGTATAGGAATATGCCGCACAGGGTTCAAACAGGTAACTGTTTGAACCCTGGAGCAAAGCAAAAACCGCGTTTTTTGCTTTGCGATTCGATAAATTGCAAAAAAGCAATTTATCGAAGTGGCCAATAGCCAAACCGTTCGTAACGTAGGAGAGCCATGAACATCTATTACGACAAAGACGCCGATCTCTCCCTTATTCGAGAAAAGCGCGTCGCCGTCATCGGGTACGGGTCACAAGGCCATGCGCACGCCAATAATCTCAAGGATTCGGGCGTCGCCGTAGTCGTCGGCCTGCGGGCGGGATCAAACAGCCTGTGTAAGGCAGAGGCGGCGGGACTCCCGTGCCAGCCGGTGGCGGAAGCGGTGGCGGGGGCGGACGTGATCATGGTTTTGGCGCCCGACGAGCACCAGGCCTTGGTCTATCGCGATCAGATAAAACCGAATCTGAAGCAAAACGCCACGCTTGCGTTTGCCCACGGTTTCAACATCCATTTTGGCCAGATTCAGCCGCGCCAGGATCTGGATGTCGTCATGGTGGCCCCTAAGGGACCCGGCCATCTGGTGCGCTCTACCTATCTGCAAGGAGGTGGGGTGCCATCGCTTATCGCTATCTATCAAGATGTATCGGGGGTGGCCAAGGCGCTTTCGCTCTCCTATGCTTGTGCCAATGGCGCTGGCAGAGCGGGGATCATAGAGACCACTTTTCGCGAAGAAACCGAAACCGACTTGTTCGGCGAGCAGACCGTCTTATGCGGCGGCTTGACGGCGCTTATCCAGGCGGGATTCGAGACCTTAGTTGAGGCCGGTTACGCGCCGGAGATGGCTTACTTTGAGTGCCTGCACGAGACCAAGCTGATCGTGGACCTGATGTACGAAGGCGGCATTGCCAACATGCGTTATTCCATCTCCAATACGGCCGAATACGGGGACTTCACACGCGGGCCGCGCGTCATCGGCGAAGCGTCGCGGCTCGCCATGAAGCAAATCCTGCACGAGATCCAGAGCGGGGCTTTCGCACGCGAGTTTATCCTGGAAAACCAAAGTGGCGCGTCGGTGCTGAAAGCGAATCGACGCTCGAGTCGAGCGCACCCGCTAGAACGAGTGGGGGCCAAGCTGCGGGATATGATGCCTTGGATAAACGCCAACAAGCTGGTCGACCAGGAAAAGAACTGACAGTTTGTGAAAAAATCTGCTGCGCTCGGGATCTCGCGTTCCGGCGGTGCTCGGGATCCTCATGTATTTCACTATACACTCCGGTTGCTCGTCTCATCCATGAGACTCGCCCCTGCGGGGCTTGCGCTCCGTTTCGCTCCCGGCGAAACGGTCCTGCGCTCCGGCGGAACGCGACCTCCCTTCGCTCGCGACGATTTTTCACAAACTGTGAACCCTTGCCGAGGCGACAGACTGCGGATCAGTGTCCACCAACCCCCGCTGGAGGGTGCCTGTGGGAGTCATAGGCCGATTCGGTGACCGCGCCGCCTTGGGGCCCGGCGAGCTTGCATGGAACAACGCCCGGCCATAAAGCGGCGCAGGGGCGTTTATCTCCTGCCCAATCTTTTTACCACCGCTTCGTTGTTCGCGGGTTTCTATGCGATGGTCGCCGCCATCAATGGTCGTTTCGAAACAGCGGCCGTCGCGATATTCGTCGCTACGGTGCTGGATGGAATGGACGGACGAATCGCGCGTCTTACCCATACCCAGACTGACTTTGGCGCCCAATACGATAGTTTGTCGGACATGGCGTCCTTTGGTATAGCGCCTGCGCTGGTGGTCTACCAATGGTCGTTACTGAACCTGGGCAAACTGGGGTGGTTGGCCGCCTTCGTGTATACGGCCGCAGCGGCGCTCAGGCTTGCTCGGTTTAACACCCAGGTTGGGATCGCCGATAAGACGTTTTTCCAAGGCTTGGCGAGTCCCGCCGCCGCGGGCTTGGTAGCGGGTTTCGTTTGGGTCTGCGAGGATCATCAGCTTAGTGTCGATGGCGCAGTGGCTGGCGTCGCGTTTCTCCTGACCGTCACCGCCGCGCTGTTGATGGTGAGCAACGCGCGCTACCATAGTTTTAGAGGATTGGATTTCAAGGGGCGCGTGCGTTTCGTGTACGCTTTGATGGTGGTGCTGGGCTTTGTGTTGATCTCCTCCGATCCCCCACTGGTGTTGTTTGGAGGCTTGGCCTTGTATGCCGCTTCAGGGCCGGCGTTGACCTTGGTCAAGCTGCGCCAAAGGCGGGCGGCGCGGCGAGCGCAGAGCATCGGCGGCGGTAGCGAGCAATGATGCGATGGCTTGGAACTCGCCAAAAAAGCCGGTATAGTTGCTCAAGGGCACTTCGATCAAAGTCGAAGTGCCCAGCGGTATAGGGATATGCCGATTCGAAAGATTCCACGGATGGAATTTTTCGAAGTGCCCTTAACTAGCATCGCTTCAAGACCATGACTATCTCGAGCGTCCATAGCGCCTTAGCGAGTCTTACCATCGCAGCCAGTCTCTTGCTTTCTCTACTGCTGCTGCCCTGCTGAGGGGCAGCAACATTCAAAGTCTCCCCTAAGGGAACAAACATTACAATTTAACCTTATCCCGCTACCTGGTGGTAGGGGCGGGTTGGAGCGCAGTGATGAAAGATAGATTGATCATTTTTGACACCACCTTGCGTGACGGGGAGCAAAGCCCGGGGGCGTCCATGACCAAGGACGAAAAGGTGCGCATAGCCAAGGCCTTGGAACGTCTGCGGGTCGATGTCATTGAAGCCGGTTTCCCGATCGCCAGCCAAGGCGATTATGAAGCGGTTAACGCTGTAGCCAGAGTGGTCAAAGAGAGCAGGGTCTGTGGGTTAGCGCGGGCTTTGGACCAGGATATAGACCGCGCGGCGGAAGCCTTAGCTCCCGCGGGCGCCAAGCGCATCCACACCTTTATTGCAACCTCGCCCATCCACATGCAAAAGAAGCTGAGACTAGAGCCCGATCAGGTGCTAGCACAAGCGGTGAAAGCGGTAAAGCGGGCGCGACGCTACAGCGATGATGTGGAATTTTCTCCGGAAGATGCGGGGCGCTCGGAAACCGAGTTCCTATGCCGGGTGTTAGAGGCGGTCATAGCCGCCGGGGCGAGCACCGTCAATATTCCCGACACCGTAGGGTATAACCTGCCACACCGTTTTGGTGCCTTGATAAGAGAACTGATAGAACGGGTACCGAATAGCGATAAGGCGGTGTTCTCGGTGCATTGTCATAACGATCTGGGGCTGGCGGTGGGAAACTCGTTGGCGGCCGTGATGAATGGGGCGCGCCAGGTGGAATGTACCATCAACGGCCTAGGTGAGCGGGCGGGTAACGCCGCACTGGAAGAGATCGCGATGGCGGTACGCACGCGCCAAGATGAATTCCCGTGCGAGGTCGGACTGGACACCACGCAAATCCTGCACTGCTCGCGCTTAGTCTCGAACATCACCGGTTTTCCGGTGCAGCCGAATAAGGCCATCGTAGGCGCCAATGCCTTCGCGCATGAGTCCGGGATCCATCAAGACGGCGTGCTGAAGAGTCGAGAAACCTACGAGATCATGCGGGCAGAGGACGTAGGCTGGCATGCCAACCGGATGGTGCTTGGAAAACACTCAGGGCGCAACGCCTTTCGCACCCGTCTTCGGGAGCTTGGAGCGGAGTTCGAGTGGGAAGAAGACTTGAACGAAGCCTTCGCGCGGTTTAAGGAACTGGCGGATAAAAAACACGAGATCTACGATGAAGATCTGCAAGCGCTGGTGACCGAAACCAACCTGGCGGGAGAGAACGAGCGGATCAAGCTGGTGTTCATGCATGTCTGTTCAGAGACCGGCGAGACGCCAAGGGCTTCCGTTACCATCGCTGTGGATGGCGGAGAAAAGCAAGCGCAGGCGCGAGGCAGTGGCCCGGTAGACGCTACTTTTAAGGCCATCGAGTCGATACTCGAAAGCGGTAGTGAGCTATTGCTTTACTCGGTAAGCAACATCACCACAGGCACGGATTCTCAAGGAGAAGTGACTGTGCGCTTGCAGCGGGGCGGGCGGATCGTCAATGGCCAAGGGTCGGATACGGACATCGTGATCGCCTCTGCACGCGCCTACATCAACGCCTTGAATAAGGTCATGGATACGCCAGAGAGAACCCATCCGCAGGTTGCTGAACACGGGTAAACAAAGCCTACCATCCTTCTTAAGGGGACTTCGCAGCGTACGGTGATAACGCGTTCCCGGTTGAGCTATCTCAAGGCGCTGGGCATTGATGTGTGGGTGCGGCGCGAGCTCGCGGCGATCAGCGCGCCGGGTGATGTCTCTCGGCGTACGGTAACGGTCAATGAGATGGACTGGGAGGAGCTATCGGCGGCGGTTTCGCTCTGCACTAAATGCGGCTTACATCAAGGGCGTTTCCAAACTGTGTTCGGAGTGGGCAATCGCGAAGCGGATTGGATGCTGATAGGGGAAGCACCAGGCGCGGAGGAAGACCGGCAGGGAGAGCCTTTCGTGGGCCGCGCCGGGCAATTGCTGAACGCGATGCTGACGGCGATAGGCCTAGAACGAAGTACGGTCTACATCACCAATATCCTCAAATGTAGACCCCCGAGCAACCGAGATCCCAGGCCGGAGGAGGCCCTCTGTTGTGAGCCTTATCTCAAACGCCAGATCGCGCTGGTCAAACCGCGCATCATTTTGGCGTTGGGACGGATCGCCGCCCAGAACCTGTTGAAAACAGAAGCCCCCATAGGGCGCATGCGAGGAAAGATCTATGAGTACGAACCCTTGAAGATCCCGATCGTGGTAACCTACCATCCGGCTTATTTGCTTCGTTCTCCCACCCAAAAGGCGAGAGCGTGGGAGGATTTGTTAACGGCGAGGCGATTGCTGGCGACATGAGCGCGCTGATAAAAACCGTCTTTTTCCCCTGGGTGGTAGAGAGTCATGACGGTTTTCGCAATATGCGCGCGCGCGACTTGCCGCAGGTGCTGGCCATCGAACAGGCGTGCTATCGTTACCCATGGTCCGAGAGCATTTACCGCGATTGTTTGCGGATAGGCTATTGCGGCAAAGTGTTCGTGCAAGCCTCTGAAATATGTGCTTACGGCATCATGTCGACGGGTGTTGGGGAAGCCCATATCCTAAACCTATGCGTCGATCCGCGTTTTCAGTGCCGAAGGATGGGCAGGGCGATGCTGGATCATCTTTTGGGCATCGCTCGCCAACGCAAGGTAGATACGTGTTTTTTGGAAGTAAGGCCCTCTAACAAGATCGCCATTCGCTTGTACAAGCGGGCGGGCTTTCGCAAGGTGGGTGTGCGCCGCGGGTACTATCCGGCCGCGCTTGGACGAGAGGATGCCGTGGTGATGTCCGTCGATTTGCCCGTTATAGGAGCCGGCCAAGCAAATTAAGGCTCTTCCTCAGACTTTTTATTACCTATCTTTCCGGCTGTTCAACTTCGTCAGCGATGCTGCGGGAAGAGGCCCAGCAGCGACGAGTCTTTTCCTTCCAGGTTCGATGGTTAAGTTGAGACCTTCAAGCGTGCGCGCTCCAAGAAGCAGGAGATCGCCCGGTTCGGCAAAGACTATCTCGTCGATGGTGAAAAACTTGTCGAGTCTGATAATTGCAAAGCCAACGTTGCGGGTTACTTGTTGGCCGTTCGCGAGGACAAAAGCCACATCCTTCTTCTCTTGCTGAATTCCGATCCTTTCGAGCGCTCGCTCCAAAACCCAAGAGTATTCACTGCTCGTGTCCACCAGCAGTTTTGGTATAACCACCGACCGAGTTCTGTCGATAGGATTCTCAATTTTGCATTTGGTGTAAAACGTTCCCACCTTGTGCCTAATTACGTTTGCGACCACGCCCCAATTCTAAACCAATAGCATTTTATCCGCCGTGGCCCGAGCGTAAATGTACCGCAGGGTGCTGATCCCACAGCGGGCAAAAGCTGTTGCATTGAAGCAGTGGGTCGAAACCCCGTGCCTATGGGGATTCTAAGGCCCGAGAAGGAAAGAAGGCAACGAAGCGCGGTCGCCTGCATACTGTATTTACGAGATTTTTACGCCTCGAGCTGATCTTTTTTCACTTTTTCGTTCAGGCCTATCCGCAGAGCGAGCCCGCAAGAGAATAAGTTAACCAAGCCGCTTGATCGCCGCGATGATGTGTGCGTGGAAGACCGGCGAGGCGCACACGATGCCTGTGTTGGCAGAGAGCTCTCGCCCACGCGAGAATTGCAGTGCGGCCCCGGTGCTGTCTGTCACCGTCATGCCGGCTTCAGAAGCGATGAGCGCGCCCGCCGCATGATCCCAGATCTTCTCCGTATAATCGGATCGCGTGGGCAGCCGCAGGTAGGTATCCGCCTGGGCGCGGGCCACCACGGCGTATTTGCATTGGCTGTCTAGGCGGGCGGTGTCGCTTTCTCCTCCTAACATCGCTAAAAGCCGCGCCGTCTGGTCCTGATCGGAATGGCCTCTCTCGACCGAGCCGCATACTCTGAGCTTCGTATCCTGCTCGATTTTTGGTTGGACTCGAAGCGGCATGGCCTCAGGGTCATTCGCGGCTGTGACCCAAGCGCCGCCTCCCCGGGTGGCGAAGTAGATGAGCCCTTGCGGGTCGGGGCTTGAGAAGGACGCGCTGTGGTTAGGAGAGAGGTTCGGGCAGCCGAGCACAGCGAGCACCACCTCCCCCGCGTTAATCAACGCCAGGGACACCGCATATTGTTCGCCTCGCAAAAAGCCCTTGGTCCCATCGACAGGATCAAGCGTCCAGTATTGTTCGGCAGTAGCATCGTGGTTCCCGCGGTCGATGGCCTCCAGCACCCTTTCGATCGTGGCTTCTTCCCATACCGGCCTCGCTGCATCGACCACCGCGGCGCACAAGAGTGCGTTACCCGGTTCACGCAACAGTTCCGCGCTTTCTTCGCCGACCATCAACGCCCCCGGAAAGGATTCGGTGATCCTGTGATTAATCACCGCTTGAGCGCCAAAATCTGCTACCGTGACCGGACTGCGATCACTTTTTAAGATCCTTGTCGCTTGTTCGGCGGCCATTTGCACTCGGCGGGTTACCCGGCACGCGGCGGCGACGGCCTTGATCGCGCTGTACAGGGCTGTGCCTAACGCGCTGTTGGTTACTATTGTCATTTCCGCTCCTTTTTCAAATGAGAGAGAATCGATCCTAGAATAAGGATACATGATCCCCAGGCGATGCCATGGGCAATATCGGTCTTTGGGTTCCTAAAGACGATGACCTATGAGAGATACAGTGAGAGACAGAGAGTTATGTCCGAAAAGCGCTATAACGTACCGCTAGAGCTTGCCCAGACAGCACACCTCGATGAGACGGGATACCAGCAAATGTATCGGCTTTCGATCGCGGATCCCGAGCGGTTTTGGAGCGAGCAGGCGCAGTTGTTCGTGAGCTGGTTCCAACCTTGGCGACGGGTGTTAGACTGGGACTATTCCCGTGCCCACATCCGCTGGTTTGAAGGCGCCAAGCTAAATGCCGCGTTCAATTGTCTGGATCGCCATTTGGCGAGCCGTGGCGAGCAGACGGCGATCCTTTGGGAAGGCGATGAGCCCTCCGAGCAGAGAGCCCTCAGCTATCGGGAGTTGCACGCTGAGGTCTGCCGCTTTGCCAACGCGCTAAAGTCGAGAGGCGTCACAAAAGGTGACCGAGTGGCGATCTACATGCCGATGGTGCCCGAGGCGGTGGTAGCCATGCTGACCTGTGCCCGCATCGGTGCGATCCATTCGGTGGTGTTCGGCGGGTTCTCGCCTCAATCCCTGGGGGACCGGATCCTGGATTCCGACTGCCGCACCGTGGTGACGGCCGACGAAGGGCTGCGCGGCGGCAAGCGCATCCCCTTGAAAGCGAACGTGGATGCCGCCCTTGAGCGGTGCCCGAATGTGCACACCGTGATCGTGCTGCAACGCACCGGCGGGGACATCGCCTGGGATCGGCAACGCGATGTTTGGTATCACCAGGCTTGTGCCCAGGCGGTGTCCGAGTGCCCTGCCGAGGAAATGGATGCGGAGGATCCCTTGTTCATTTTGTATACCTCGGGCTCCACAGGCAAACCCAAGGGCGTTCTGCACACCACCGGAGGTTATCTGTTATATGCGGCGATCACGCACAAATACGTGTTCGACTATCGCAACGGTGAGGTCTACTGGTGCACCGCCGATGTCGGTTGGGTGACCGGTCATTCGTACATCGTGTACGGTCCGCTATGCAATGGGGCCAGGAGCCTGGTTTTCGAAGGCATTCCGACCTATCCCGATGCAGGGCGATTTTGGGATGTGATCGATAAACACAAGGTCAGTATTTTCTACACCGCCCCGACCGCGCTGCGCGCCTTGATGGCGCAAGGCGAGCTGCCGGTAAAGCGCCGGCAACGCACCAGCCTGCGCGTGCTCGGGACGGTGGGTGAGCCGATCAATCCCGAGGCTTGGGAGTGGTATTATCATGTCGTCGGCGATGGGCGTTGCCCGGTCGTAGATACGTGGTGGCAGACAGAGACCGGGGGGATTTTGATCACACCCCTTCCCGGAGCAACGGCCCTGAAACCCGGTTCGGCCACGCGGCCTTTTTTTGGTGTCCTACCCGCGATCGTCGATGACAAGGGAAGGGAACTGGAGGGCGCCGGAGAGGGGGCGCTGGTGCTTAAGCGCCCATGGCCGGGACAGATGCGGACGGTATATGGGGATCATCAACGCTTCGTGGACACCTATTTCAAAGCGTTTCCGGGCTACTATTTCAGCGGTGATGGTGCGCGGCGCGATGAGGATGGATACTATTGGATAACCGGGCGCATGGACGACGTTATCAACGTAGCGGGACATCGTCTGGGCACGGCGGAGATCGAAAGCGCCTTGGTGCTGCACGAAGCGGTTGCGGAAGCCGCCGTGGTGGGCTATCCGCACGCGATCAAGGGGCAGGGGATCTATGCCTATGTGAGCTTAATGGCTGGCGTGCCGGCGGACGAGGCGCTGCGCCGAGATTTGATAGCGCATGTGCGCAAGGTGATCGGACCCATCGCCACCCCGGATATCATCCAGTGGGCTCCTGGATTGCCGAAGACGCGTTCGGGTAAGATCATGCGGCGCATCCTGCGCAAGATAGCGGCTAATACCCTCGCCGAGATCGGCGACACGTCGACCCTGGCCGATCCCACGGTGGTGAAGGATCTCATAGCCGGTCGCGCTTCGTAACCAGCGGATGTCTATGTTGCGACGCAATATGCGGGTATGTTAGGATGGATAGATAGCTACCGCGTACAACGATAGAGCGAGGCGGACAATGAAAGAACACAATTTATTTCCTTTTTGGAACGAGGATTGGGTGAAGCTCCAGAAGCAATATTGGGATGTTTGGACCGCCGTGCAAGGCGATGTCGGGGATAAGCCTAATCCCAAAAATAACAACCCATGGGCTGAGGTGTTGGATCAGTGGAGCAAGTTCTTGCATCCCAATGGTAACGAGGATACCGCCGCCTTGTTTGAGCGCACTGTCACGCAGGGGAAGGCGTTTTTCCAGTTGAGCGACGAGTACACCAAGTTTCTCAAGAGCGCTTCGGAACTGACCAAGGCGAGCGACGATTGGCAAACCTTATTAAGAGACCGGTTCGAAGAGGTGAAATCCGCGTTCTCCAGTTTTCAGATCCCCCACGGGGGTCCCGTCGGAGGGCTAGCGGCTTTTTGGAATTTGCCCTTGGATACCTGGCGCCGTACCGTCTCTGGGGCGTCCTTACTGCCGGGAGATTTTTTGCAAACAGTAAAGCCCGAGGTGTGGGAAGGCGTCTCGGAGGGTCTGCATGAGCGGATGGAGCGCTTTCTGTCGGTACCGGGCGTCGGTTATACCCGGGAGTCTCAGGAGCAAGTGCAGGAGACGGTGCGCCTCACGGTCAATTACCAACGCGCGTGGCAAGAGTACGCAAACGCACATGCCTGCTTGGGTATCAACACCCTCGAGCGCTTGAGCGAGCGGGTTATTCAAGGGATCGAGAAGGGCGAGGAGTTAAAGAGCCTGCGCAATGTCTACGAGCTTTGGGTCGAATGCGGCGAGGAGGTTTACCTCGAGTTTGTCTCCACCGACGACTATGCGGAGATCTACGGGCGCATGGTGAACGCTTTGATGGCTTTGAAACACCAAGGACGAGCAATGGCGGACGAAGGCATGGGTGCTTTGGGTATGCCAACTCGGCGAGGTTTTGACACCATTCAGCGTCGGCAACAGGAATTGAGGCGGCAGCTCGTGGAGCTGAAAGCGAATCGGGAACGACAAGATGAAGTCATCCTGCGATTAGACCGGGATTTGGCGGAGCTGCGTCAAGTGGTCGCGCGCAGCGCAAATGGACGAGCGTCGCAGGAGATCCCGGCGACTCCGGCTCAAGCGGCTGTGAAGAAACAAACACGGATCGCGAGCAGGAAAAAAGCGCTACCTAAAAAGGTACAGAAAAGCATCAGCAATAACGACCCGAGCATAGGAGACTGATGATGTTGCCACTGCAGATCAGACCGGACGACGCCCTGCAAGAGATCCAGGAGTTCGGGGTCAAGCTCGTGCACGGACTCAAAAATCTCAGCGAAATGGGCGAGATCGACGTGGGGGCGACGCCCAAAGAAACCGTCTACCGCGAGGACAAGCTGGCACTGTACCGTTTTGAGCCCATCGCTAGCCAAGTGCAGCCGGTGCCGGTGCTGATTGTCTATGCCTTGGTCAACCGTCCATACATGGCTGATCTTCAGAAAGGCCGATCTTTGATCGAGGGCTTGCTCAAACACGGGCTCGATGTGTATCTCATCGACTGGGGATATCCGGATGCGGCGGATCGGTACTTGAGCTTGGATGACTACATCAACGGATATATCGACCGCTGTGTGGAGGTGATCCGCAAACGGCACGACTTGCCCCAAATTAACCTGCTGGGGATCTGTCAGGGCGGCGCGTTCAGCCTCTGTTACGCCACCCTGCATCCGGACAAGGTCAAGAATCTGATCACCACGGTAACGCCGGTGGATTTTCATACCCCGGACGATCTATTAAGCCACTGGGTGCGCAAGGTCGATGTGGATCTGCTGGTCGATACCTTGGGAAATATGCCGGGTGAAATGTTGAACTGGACGTTTTTGGCCCTAAAGCCGTATCGGCTGATGGGACAAAAATACCTGGATATGGTCAATATCCTGGATGATCCCGAGCAAGCCAAGAATTTTATGCGCATGGAGAAATGGATCTTCGACAGCCCGGACCAAGCGGGAGAGGCTTTTCGGGAGTTCACCAAACAGTTCTACCAAAACAATGGCCTGATGAAGGGAGAGGTGGAAATCGGGGGTAAGCGGGTTGATCTCAAGAACATCACCATGCCGGTGCTAAACATCTACGCGGCAGATGATCACCTGGTCCCGCCGGCGTCCTCAAAGGCCTTAGCGGATTGCGTTGGGACCAAAGACTACGCCGCAGTGGAGTTCCCTGGCGGTCATATTGGGGTCTATGTGAGTGGAAAAGCACAGAAGCTGATCCCGCCCGCCGTCGCCAAGTGGCTTGAAGAACGCGCTTGAATTGCGCGAGATCCCTTCCGGCGATTAGGGCAGGGGAAGGCGAGGTTGAAATCACTCGCCTTCAGCGGGGTATAGTTCGCGAACTCCGTGTCCCCCGTGTAAGCCGTAGAGGGTTAGGGGGGAGTCCCGAGCCATACCCGCTAGGGCTGTGGGGAGGGCCAGGACTAGCCATCCTTGGCTTGAACGGAGGATCCCCCTGCCCCCTCCCGGCTGGGGAGCCTAGCTGGCCTTAGCCTTATCCGCTTTTACCGGCGTTGGAGTCGTCCACAAGGGAGACGAAAAGCCCTCATACCCCTTTTCAAACCAAGCGGTGAGCTCGTTCTTAGTCTCGGTTAAAGTCTCGGTGGTCTTGCGCATCGCGTCCATCAACGCCTCGTTGTACTCGGAGGCAAGGCTGGCTTGGCCAGAGAATAATTCCTTGTAACCCTTTGAGTCGGTGACCAATGATAGTTGCTTGACCCCGGCCTCCAAGAAGCAGTCGATAAAATCCAGTTGCTGGTGGGTCAACTTCTGCGTAGCCTTGGCGTTGATGTCGCCAAATTCTTTAATAGATATCATAGCGTTATTGCCGATATCGGTCCACTGTTTCACGAAGTCGGTTTGCATTAGTCTATCTCCTTTGCATGAGAGAGGGATGTTTTATAGTGCACCGCAACAATTGTGCAGTGCAAAAATAGCGGAAACCCGAGCAAAAATCAATACCCCATGAGATGTTGATAACGACAAAAAGGAGAAAACCAATGGCAACCGTTCTACGGTTAGTAATCTTCAAGCTACTGCTCGTCTTAAGCATATCTCACGCCTTTGCCCAACGACAGTCGGGAGAACTGGAGTGTGCCACAACGAAGGGCGCCTATAGAGTGCATTTCACCGCCTATCAGGCCCCGAAGGGGATGGCAGGCAGCGCCTACTTGGTGCGCTACTGCGAGCAAATACCCTTGGCAGGGGAGATCCCTATAACCTTGGATATCTTTCAGACCTACGGGGGTGTGATCATAAGAGATAAACCCATTGCCGTCCGAGTTGTTGAAGGTGCCCCAGACGCCGAAGCAAATCGAACGCTGCTGGAGCTTCCAGCGAAAGTCTATCCGAGCGGTATCGTTGAAATGCACCTCAAGCTTCCGGATCCGGGAGACTACCACCTCGTGGTCGCCATAGGCGAGAATCCATCCGAGGAGGACACGCTAACGATTCCCGTGCGGGTGGGGACGAAGTCGGCGTTTTTCAGCATCGATCCCACAACAAGATGGTTACTCTTGCTGATGCTCGTTGTCCTCGCCGCTTTGACCGCATACAGCTTTTACTCCGGGCGTAAGACCCAGTCCAAAGAGAGGAAGGTTAACTAAGAACCCTCTGATTAATTTAGAGGTTCCCAAGGCATAGCGAACTGCCGCAAATGTTTCAAATACACAGGGTTTGAAAAACGGAGAAACAAACCATGCTTTTGCTTTTCGACTCTGAAAATCCCAAGGATGGGTTTCAGAGCTTGTCTAATAGTACGGCGTCGACCTGGGGATGGCGTGCCTAACGTGAGCAGCCGGGCAAGAAAGTTGTCAGCTTTTGAGAAAGGCTGCCGCAACAGCTGGAGAACAGGTATGAAAAAATTAATGCTACGCGCGGTTATCTTTAGCGTCTTTGGCGGTGCCGCCTGGCCGATAGCGTTTGGTGGCGAGGTGTCGATTAGCGAGCCGGCTGAAATCACAGGCACCTGGTTGCTTGAGGCTACCGCCTCGCGGCGGGATGGCAAACGTACGGAGGAGAATTTCGAGTGGGACTTTCAGAAAGGCGGCCGCCTGGTGACCAGAGGTTATAATTATGTCGTTGAGCGAGTAATGACGGTGGAGGATAGTTACCAGATCATCGATGGCAAGATCGAAACCGGGCAAAGTGGTAAGTACGCGGTGGTGGAAAAGAATGAAAAAGAAATGGTTCTTAAGGGACCCTTTGGTTTTTACTTTCTCACGCGCCAGTAACGCCATGGGGATGGCGTTGGCTTTGGGGTAAGTTTGGATAAAAACGACAGCGCACCGGTGCTTCGCTATCTAAAATAGTATGCGCTCAAGATATCTTCTGGGGCTTAGCGCTTCGGGGTTTCACAAACTGCATTACACAGAATGGGGAAGCGCCGATAACCCTCGGGTATTGATATGCGTGCACGGTCTAACCCGCAACGGCCGCGACTTTGATGCCTTGGCTAGCGCCCTGCGGGATGAATATCGAGTGGTGTGTCCCGATTTGCCAGGCCGCGGCCGCAGCGACTGGCTGGATAACATGTCCGATTACGGCTATCCGGTGTATCTGGCAGACATCGCCGTGCTGATCGGACGCCTCGACATAGAGAGCATCGACTGGGTGGGAACCTCTCTGGGCGGATTGATCGGCATGCTGTTGGCCGCTCAGCCGCAAACGCCGATCCGCCGCATGATCATCAATGACATCGGTCCGCAAATAGAAGCTGCCTCGATAAAGCGTATCCAAGCCTATACCGGGACCGAGCCGACTTTTAACGACCTGCCAGGCTTGGAGCGCTACGTGAGGACCGTTTATGCTCCCTTCGGGAGTCTAAGCGATGAGCAATGGCGACATCTCGCCGAGCACAGTGCGCGGTGTTTGCTGGGCGGCGGCTACGCATTGCACTATGACCCCGGGATCGCGGAAGCTTTGCAAAAAAATGTTGCCTCTTTCGACTGGTGGTCTGTATGGGATCGGGTCCGCTGCTCGGTTCGGGTGCTTCGCGGTCGCGATTCGGATCTCTTGTCGGCAGAAACCGCGGCCGCGATGCGGCGGCGGGGACCAAAGGCTGACCTAATCGAATTCGCCGGGGTCGGGCATGCGCCTCCACTGATGAGCGCGGATCAAATCAGCGCTGTAAGAGAATGGCTGCTCGCGCCATCAGCCTTTGGGCACTTCGATTAATTGTGTCCTTTCGGCAGGTCTGTGGAGGCGCCGTCAGATCCTCCTTGGCCGAGATTCCAGTGCGCCTATCGAGGCGCAGAATCCGAGCCAGGACTGTGCGCGAGAGGACAGCTATCTGGCCTGCG
>JBOIEG010000766.1:0-2930 GCA_050740915.1 Gammaproteobacteria bacterium
AGGTGGAGGGCCGGTGACGGTTCCCACCTGCGCGGAAGCGAGTGCAACCGAGGAACCGGATGCGGGAATACTGCACGTCCGGGTCTGTGCGGGGGGCGCCGGGTAACCGGCGTCCCTACCGCGGAGCTCTCGATTCTGGTCAGCATGCTGTTACCAGTGCTTGTACGGGTGTTTGACCAAACAGACATTGTAATAACGCCGATCGTGGGAGACATCTTTACCAACCCAATCGGGTTTTTCAAATCCCTCGTTCACCGCATTGAGCTCGATCTCCGCGATGACGAGCCCCTGGTTTTCGCCCTCGAACACGTCGATCTCCCATTCGCGCCCGGCGTGCAGCACCCGATAGCGAGTTTTTTCGATCAAGGGACGCTCGCACAAACATGCCAGGATCTCTTTGGCCTCCGCCGCAGGAACAGCATAATCGAACTCTATGCGCGAGATGCCTAAGTCGGCGCTTTTTATGTTAAGCCATGCCTGCTCGCCCGCGACGCGTACGCGCACCGAGCAGCGTTGGTTATTCGCCAGATAGCCTTGCACATAACGTATCCCCGCTGCGGCGAGCCGGCGCCAGCGCTCGTTCTGCACCAGGAATTTGCGTTCGATCTCTTGTCCCATAGGGGATGCCCCGTGAAATAAGAATAATACACCGCCCTGTCGCGGATTCTTCCATCCCGCGTCGTCTGCCAAAGCTGTGCTAGAATGCGCCGCCATCGACATGGTAGCTTTGGCAGCACAACCCTCGCGCGCCACTTCATGGGCTCCGCACAACCACTATGCTCGATATGGGGTGGTTCTATTGCTTTGGTTTGCGGTCCCTGTACGAGCGGATTGGATCGCGTTCACAGGAGCCGAGAAAGCCACCACTTTGGCCGAGATCTCCATCCAGGGAAAGCGCCTTCGGGTACAGCTAGAGATCGGGGACGCCGATCTGAGCACCTTCGAAGACCTGCTTGGGCAAGACTCACAGGAGCCGCCGGAACGAGCTCTTCGCCATTTCTCTCGGCATGTTTTCGCCGTGTTGACGGGCGATGGTCGGCGCCTACAGCCCCGGCTGCTCAGGGCCCAGCGGCAGCCGCAAAAGGATCGGCGGGCATCAAACGCCTCGAATCAAGCTCCGGCGAAGGCGCAAGCGCTAGTTCTGTTTGCAGAATTGGAGTATGAGCTTAGCGGGGAGCCGCAGGAGCTGACTTTTGTCCCTCCCATGGATGGAACCGGTGGATTAAAAGCGGAAATCGGTTTTATCGTCTTCCACAATACGGTGCCGATCATTGACTACCAATACCTGAGGCAAGCAGAAAAGCTGCTTCTCGACTGGCAAGATCCCTGGTACACCCACTTCGAAAACCCCAAGCTTACGCGCCACCACAAGGCGCCGCTGATGTCGTTTCTTTACGTTGAGCCCTATGAAGTGCGTCAAGAAATCCTGCTGCGGGTTAAGGATATTCGCGCTAGCCTGGACATAAAGCTGCGAGACGAGGCCGAGATCGCGGCAGATGAGCTGGGAGCCGTCAAGCAGGCGGTGCTCCATTTTCTGAAAACACGAAACAGGGTTTGGGTCGATGACAAGGAGCCGCGGCGCATCCTGGACAGCGCCGAATATGTGCAGATCAGCCTGGAGGGGGTCCAGCCCTTGCCGTCATTGCGCCCGCAATCGCTTTCTACTGCCATGCTTGGGGTGGTTTTCGCGTACATAACGCCCCGGCTGCCGCGCTCGGTCAAGGTGAATTGGGACCTGTTTCCCCCGCAGATAGCGCACGTTCCGATCAGCGCATTCGATCCCATAGGCCAGTTTGTCTCCTATGTCACGCCCCAGAGCCCGCTGTTTGAGTGGCCTAGTTTCCCCGAGGATCTCGAGCTGCTCAAGGAGCAGTCAGCAGTGGGTGTGCAGGCTTTGAAAGTGTCCGACGCAGGCGGGCAAAGGCGCACCCCCTTGGGCAGCCTCGTTTTACTGCTGTTGCTCTTGGTCCTGCTATGCCAGATCCAAATCTGCCGGCGAGAAGGGCGTCCGACAGGGCTTTTCATTAGCTTGGCTTGCGTGCTCGGGATAGCGACGCCATTGGCTTACCCCTACTTCGGCGTTTCCCTCGGCAGGTCCGACGGCTTAGCGCCGTCTTTCGGTTTGGACGAGAAAAGCGCCATCCTCGGCGGCCTGCTGAAAAATGTCTACCGCGCGTTTGACTTTCGAGAGGAAGACGATGTCTACGACAAACTGGCCTTCAGCGTGAGCGGGCCGTTGCTGGAGAAAATCTATCTCCAGAACCGACGAGCCTTTATCGCCGCCAAAACGGGTGGCACGCGCGTAAGAATCAAGGAGGTCGAACTGCTGGCCGTGATCGACGTGCCCAGGCCCGATTCTGTGCCCGCCTTCACCCTGCGCTCGCGTTGGACGGCGCTGGGGACGGTGGGGCATTGGGGTCACGTACACCCGCGCGAGAACTTCTACGAGGCATTGGTGACCATAGAGCCGGTAACGGGAGTGTGGAAGATCACGGGGCTGGAAGTGTTGAATGAGCACCGCCTCGACGCTCGCTCCTAGGAGCCTGTCGGACTTAACCTAAGTTTACCAAATGGGACACCCCTTTCTTGTAAATACAGGGGCTTAGCAAAAAATTTTGTAAATATTCCGTAGCCGGGTTTTGTGCGAAAGAAAGTGCGGGACACACAGACTCAAATTGTGTATTGTTCGGCCCATGGGTTTCGAACAGTCCGCTCTTGCCGAGATCACCGAGCAGCCGATCACGACTATCGGGCTGCGTTCGGAACCCTTTGCGGTCGAGGTTAGCATCCAGAAATGCGAGTACATCGTGTCCTTTCGGCAGGTCTGTGGAGGCGCCGTCAGATCCTCCTTGGCCGAGATTCCAGTGCGCCTATCGAGGCGCAGAATCCGAGCCAGGACTGTGCGCGAGAGGACAGCTATCTGGCCTGCG
>JBOIEG010000767.1:0-1112 GCA_050740915.1 Gammaproteobacteria bacterium
CAAGGCCAAACTGATCACCAGAAAAGCCTTCGGCTTTCGAACCTATCATGCGCTGGAAGTGGCTTTGTATCATACCCTTGGCGCTCTACCCGAACCGCAGTTCACCCATAGATTCTGCTGAGGAGCCTCTTTTAAGGGCGTGTCATTACCAACTGTTCCGTGAGCGCTCGTTTTCGACTTGGCAAGAGGTGACTTGCGCCTGCTGAATCGGTAGCTGAACCTGAACCGCAGCCGAAAAGAAGCTACGTTCGATAACTTGTCAAAGCCGATCTGGGCCCGGTCCATATTCAATACCATATTTCCATGCGTAATCCCCTCAAGTCGCGCTCGGGCTCCGGTTCCGGGAGCCTCACTGCGCTGCCCGCATGAATACGGCGAGCGGTAAGCGCCAGCGCATAAGCATCAAGCACATCGTCTACACCCACCTGCGAGCGAGGAAAGCACTCCCGCACGTCATTCGGTTCGATAAAAGCAGCGCCGAAGCGAGGGCCGAGTAGCGCTCTGCGTTCCCGCCCCCCGGCCGGGGTTTTCTTGTTGTGACGCAGGGGGCGCCCGACAAGGGTGAGGAAAGCAAGCTCCGGGTGTGCCTCGAAGATGCGCTGCTGCAATGCTGGATCGATGTGCGCGTCCACTTCCCGGATCTTCGCTATGAGGTTGAACGTTTGCTTGCTCATTCCCGCGCCATTCAAGCGCATCGCCTCGCGATAGGAGCGGGCTTGAAGCGCCGCCCGCGTGGGCGGGGTGAATATGCTGCTCGGGCGTCCCCGGCCCAGCAAGACGCGCGCTGCGCGATCGCAAGAGCGGCCGCCCGGCTCGGCTTGCTCGAGCAAGCCGATGGGAATATCCACCGCGATCGGCGCGGGGTTTTCCGGCAGACTCACCACCTCCGACAAGCTCCGGCACAGGGCGAAGCGCACCTTAACGACCCGGGGCGAGGCTTGGCCGCGATCCTGCAGCACCGCAAACCAACCGCCTCGGCAGCCGACGACTCCGGCGAGCCAAGCGATTTGAGAACCCTTACGGCGCAGCAGGGGCTGTGAGACGGTAGCTCTCATTCGCCCTTCCAAGACAGGTGTTCGATCTGCCGCCTAAAATCCATCGCCATTCATTTT
>JBOIEG010000768.1:0-1738 GCA_050740915.1 Gammaproteobacteria bacterium
CAAGGACAACGGCCAACCCACGGGCGTTCAAATTACCGAACAGCTCTTAACCACGTTGGCGGATATCCGCTCCAACGGCAATATCGTGCCGCCCCCCCACGCTCTTTGTAGACAAACGGGTCATTAAGGGTTCGGAAGTGGCAGTGGCCACCGTCATGCCCGCCGATGCTCCCCCGGTCCGCTATAAGGGCCGGATCTGGATCCGCATAGGTCCTCGGCGTGGGACCGCCACGGCGCCAGATGAACGCGTCCTCAATGAAAAGCGGCGCTATCGCGATTTGCCGTTTGATGCCTGTCCGCTGCCATCATGTCCGTTCGAAGAACTCAATCGCACCGCGTTCGAGGGCGAGTACCTTCCCAACGCCTTTGCTCCCGATGTGGTCGAGACCAATGACCGAACCTATGAGCAACGTTTGGCCGCTTGCCGCATGATCGCTGCCGCGGGCGACCCCACGCCAACCGTCCTCGGCGTGCTAACGGTCGGCCGCACCCCGCGCACGTGGTTGCCCTGCGTCTATATCCAGTTCCTCCGCATTAGGGGTAGTGAATGGGGCGACCCCATCGTTGACGAGGAGAGCATCGAAGGCACGCTGCCGACACTTCTTCGCCGCCTGGACGACAAGCTGAAGGCGCATCTGTCCACGGCCATCGATATTAGCTCTGCAAATACCGAACGGCGTGCCAGCCCCTATCTGCTGTCCGCCTTGCAGCAGTTAGCGCGCAATGCCGTCATGCACCGCACCTACGAAAACACCAATGCCCCCATCAGGCTTTACTGGTTCGACGATCGCATAGAGATCCATAGCCCGGGTGGGCCGTTCGGTGTTGTCACAGCGGAAAATTTCGGTCGGCCGGGTGTCACCGATTACCGGAACCCCCATATTGCCGAAGCCATGAAAGTGCTCGGCTACGTGCAACGCTTCGGCGTCGGCATTGCTACTGCACAACGGGCGCTGGCCGAGAACGGCAACCCGCCGGCCGAGTTCGTCGTGGAACCCAACACCATTCTGGCTACCGTCACGCGGGCCGAGTGAACGTCCCCGTTCTGACCTTCTTCAACAATAAAGGCGGCGTCGGTAAGGCCTCGCTTGCTTATCACCTTGCGTGGATGTTTTCCGAGATGGGCAAGTGGGTCGTGGCAATCGATCTTGACCCGCAGGCCAACCTAACTTCGGCCTTTCTTCCCGAGGAGGAACTGGAAATGTTGTGGGACCCCGATAAAACAAGCCGCGGGGCCGACACGATTTTCCAGTGCGTGCGTCCGCTGACTGAGGTCGGCGATATCAGTGAGCCCCAAACGAAGGGTATCAACGCGCATTTGCACCTTGTGCCGGGCGACTTAACTCTCGCCGGCTTCGAAGACTTCCTGTCCAAAGAATGGCCGAACAGCCTCGGTTCTGGCAGTCTCTATCGCCCGTTTCGCGTTCTGTCCGCTTTCTGGCAGGTCGCTCAGCTCGCCGCGCAACAACACGGCGCCGATCTGATCCTAGCCGACGTGGGTCTCAATCTCGGCGCCATCAACCGCTCCGCGCTGATCGGCTCGGACCATGTGGTCATCCCGCTGGCCGCCGATCTGTACTCCTTGCAGGGCTTGCGTAATCTGGGGCCGACCAGTCAATTCCAATAGAGGTATGAGTCTGAACGATCGGTTTTGAATTGCTAATTGAATAACCGATTGTTGTTGCCTGTGGAGCTTGTGGACAGCCGCCGACCTGTGGGCAAGCGGTGGGAAACGCGC
>JBOIEG010000769.1:0-1525 GCA_050740915.1 Gammaproteobacteria bacterium
GCGCGTTTCCCACCGCTTGCCCACAGGTCGGCGGCTGTCCACAAGCTCCACAGGCAACAACAATCGGTTATTCAATTAGCAATTCAAAACCGATCGTTCAGACTCATACCTCTATTGGAATTGACTATGCGCTACATAGAGGTCACATAGAGGTCCTAACGGGCGCTCGGGTGGATCGGATCGATAGAACGAATCTGGCTTGCGTTGCAGCGCTGAACAGGGCCATAGGTCAAAACGTCAATAAAGGGGCTCGGCGCGCCCAGAGCTACCCGAACCCAGGCTCGTTTGCGCGCTATCTGCTGCACCGAGTCTCGCACCAATGTACTCGTGCAACCGATAACGAAGAACGCAAGGCCGATGCGCGCAAGCCCCTTATAATGAACAATTCCTTTCACTCCTCCAGTTGTTAGGGCACTGTAGCAAGGGGTCGCGGATCCGATCGCCTGTGTCCCATCTCCCAGCCAGCATCCCTTGAACAAGCGATGTTTATCGCAGGCTTCCGTAACCTTGACCCAAATCCGATTCATTCATTCCGCCTTCTAAAACGCATGGAAAGAGACGGGAAAATCAGGGTGGAAGGAAAGGAAGGAGGTGACAGTGGATATTTTAATGGGAACAGGATTAATGGTATGGGACCCCATGCAACGCAATAGACTGCCACGCGGCATCGTCACCATGGGTATCGGCGATAGGTGAGGTGACGAGTAGCGTCAGTGAGTGAGCGTGTGCATAATGCGCAATCGAATGGTTTCTTGGGTCCACCCTGGTGTAGCTCGGAGAGCGGCGACTGGGTCTTGTGCCATTGATTCAACCTTGACACATTCAGAAGGTGACATCCAGAAGGTGACATCTGCCATGTTTAGGTTTTTGCTCGGACTGATTCTGCTTCAAGCCGGCACGGCGGTTCTGGTCTATGCTGCGTTGAGCCAACCGGTTAAAGGTTATTGGATTGCGTTTGGCTTGATTGCGCTGTTG
Source organism: Gammaproteobacteria bacterium (assembly GCA_050740915.1). Taxonomy (GTDB): domain Bacteria; phylum Pseudomonadota; class Gammaproteobacteria; order JBOHHR01; family JBOHHR01; genus JBOHHR01. The sequence continues at coordinate 976 of JBOIEG010000769.1, forward strand.
ACCAACGTGCTGACCGCCTTTTGGTTCGGCGCCATCGCTAAGCAGATCAAGAAAGATGCGGTGGCACGGACGAAAGAGGTGTTTGCCAAAGAGCGGGAGCGCCTACGTCTGCGGACGGAAAAGGAGAAGAGCAAGCTCGTCGAACAGAGCCACAAGCGTGTTGTTCAGGAGACGAACCGCGCGCATGCAAAAGCGAGCTTCAAGGTAGGCGCCGCGCTCATTGGCGCTCTAGGCGTCGGCGCGGTGATGCTTTTTGCCGAACTTGTGACCTTAGGGTTGCTTACCTTATCCACAGGCGGGGGAGCGTTGGCAGGCTATTTAATGCGAGCGCGGCAAGCACAACGGGGACAACGGACAAGCTACGAGAGCTTGGCCGAGCCCTCCCCAGGGAAGATGATTGAGACCAAGGTTCGCGGAATGCTTCCTTACTTTGAGAAGAGGTCCAACTAGTGTAGTGTCCCTTAAATAACTTTACAGTTAAGCCGCCTTCTTTTTCCCTCGGGGCAGGGTGGATCCGGGCTTGATCTGCTCCATCTTGACCCGCGCCCGC
>JBOIEG010000770.1:0-7914 GCA_050740915.1 Gammaproteobacteria bacterium
CTGGTGCCGGGCAGCCTGGCGCTCATCAGTGCGTCCTTCCCTGCAAAGGAACGGGGCCGCGCGATCGGCACCTGGTCTGGGTTCAGCGGAATCACGGCCGCCCTCGGCCCGGTGCTGGGGGGCTTCCTGGTTGATCACTACTCATGGGTGTGGGCGTTTCTAGTCAACGTGCCGCTGGCGATCGTCGCGCTCGCGATCACTTGGCTGCGTGTTCCAGAGAGCCGCGGCGTTTCCGCCACCGGTGGCCTGGACTTTTGGGGGGCGCTGCTGGCGACCGTTGCGCTGGGCGGCATCGTGTACGCATTCATCGAGGCGCCGACACAACAATGGAACTCGCCGGCAGTGCTCGCCGCGCTACTCGTCGGCGTCGCAGCGGCGATGGTGTTCGTCGTGGTCGAACTGCACGCACGCTCTCCGATGTTGCCGCTGCAGTTGTTTCGGATCCGCAACTTCAGTGGCGCCAACCTGCTCACGCTGTTGTTGTATGCGGCCTTGGGCGGAGGTCTGTACTTCCTCCCGCTGAACCTGATCCAGGTGCAGGGCTATACCGCCACCGGGGCGGGCGCGGCGCTCTTGCCGTTCATTCTCATCATGTTCGTACTGTCCCGCTGGGCGGGGAGCTTGGTCGATCGCTTCGGATCCAAGCTGCCGTTGGTGGTGGGTCCGGTGACGGCCGCGGCGGGCTTTGCCCTGTTTGCGCTGCCGGGCATCGAAGCCGACTACTGGATTGCGTTTTTCCCGGCCGTCGTCGTGCTTGGCATCGGGATGACGGTCACCGTCGCGCCGCTGACCACGACCGTGATGAACTCAGTCGGCCCGGATGTCGCGGGTATCGCTTCAGGCGTCAACAATGCCGTATCCAGGACGGCCGCGCTGCTCGCGATCGCGATCTTCGGCATCGTGATGGCGTGGGTCTTCGAGACCGGTCTGCATGAAAGGTTGCGCGAGGCGGGTGTGTCGCACGAGATCAGCGCATTCCTTGACGGCCAGCGCGGCCGGTTGGCGGGAGCCGCACTCCCACCCAGTGTGGACGCCACCGTTGCATCGGCGCTCAGGCGCACCGTACAGCTTTCCTTCGTGTCCGGCTTTCGCTGGATCATGCTGCTGAGTGCGGGCCTCGCGCTCTTGAGCGCGCTCGCCGCCTGGGTCTTGATCGAGCGACGACCGCGCGCGAAGAAAACGAATGTCGGACGTCCGACATTGCCTCAAAGTCCGTGCTCATAGAAGTTGTTCGGCGTGGCAAGGCAGAAGAACAGCTTCGGTTCTGGCATAAGTTCAAGCAGGGAGAAAGGAAAACAGTCCGTGCGGCCCGGTCACAAAAAACCAGCGGACAGATTGCGCCGACCAAACCCGCCCCGAACCCCCAAAAACTCTTTCATACGAAGCATAAGGCAAGTGTCATTGTTCAAAGCGAGACCTCACGGCTCACTCACGAACAGATCACCTCTGCTCCCCGGGAAGCGCTCGGATCAAGCAGAGAAGCCAAACGAATAAGAATGTCGGACGTCCGACATTCTCTCCCTTTCTTTTATTTTTCACCCGTTACTCCTCGGCCTCTAACGGGTGTTCCTTTACGTTTTTCATGCTAATGCCGAATAAACAAAGGGATACATCATTTTTGTGCCTATAACGTAGCCACTATGTACGTCGACGTCTCTACCGTCCGTCGAGGCGCCAAAGCCTATAGCCGCTTCCTGTTGCGCGAGTCCTTTCGCGATAACGGTCACGTCAAACATCGGTAAGCGGTTAGCGAACCCCACCCTGTTGATCAGCGGGTTAATGGATTAAGGTCGTTCGGTTTCAGGTTATGGGGGAGCAGTTTTTCGATTTGGGCGACGGTGCTGGCCTTGGGTAGCTCGGTAAAAACGTGGCGTAAGTAGTGATAAGGCTCGAGACCATTGGCTTTCGCGGTCTCGATGAGGCTATACAGATTGGCGCTGGCCTTGGCTCCCCGGACCGTGTCGCAGAACAACCAATTTTTGCGTCCAAGGACGAACGGTCGAATGGCGTTCTCGATGCGATTGTTATCGATGGAGAGCCGTCCATCTTCGAGATAACGCAGGAGTCTCGCCCACTGATGGTGGAGGTAATAAAGCGCTTTACCGGTAGCGCTGGTGGGCGGGATTTCCAGTAAGGCGGCATCGAGCCAGAGTCGGATCTGATCGAGGAGGGGCTTGGCCTTTTGCTGACGCACGTGGTAGCGCACCTCAGGCGTGTTGCCTTTTACCTCCTGCTCGATGCGGTAGAGCTGTTGGATATAGGTCAGCCCTTGGTGGGCCCGACCTGTTTTCGCGGGTCTATCTTTGGGAGCCTGGCCCTGGGCTTTGAGCGCCTCATCGAATTTACGCCGCGCGTGCGCCCAGCATCCCAGGGCTTTAATACCCGGTTCCGAACACACGGCGTTGTAGCCCTCGTAGCCATCGATTTGCAGGTAGCCGTGATAGTCGTCCAGCAGGCGTTTGGGGACTTCCTGGCTGCGGGAGGGATCGTACTCATAGAGAATGAGCGGATGTTCGGGTGGGCCACCGCGCTGCACCCACAGATAGGACTGGGACTGTGCGCTTCGCCCCGGCTCGTTGAGCACCTGCACCGTGGTCTCATCCATCTGCACAATGTCGTAGCCAAGCAGTGCCTCACGCATCAGGTTCATGAGCGGTTGGACCAAGGGACCGAGCCGCACCATCCAGGAGGCGAGCGTGGCCCGCGGCAGCTCCACCCCGATGCGCTTGAGGATGCGCTCCTGACGGTACAGCGGCAGGGCGTCTTGATATTTGGCCACCGCCACGTGTGCTAAGAGCCCCGGGGAGGCCAGGCTCTTGGGGATCGGCTGCGGGGGGAGCGGCGCCGTCTTGACTCCCTGTTGGCATTGGGGACATGCATACTTCTTGCGCACATGACGCAGGACACGCACCTGCGCCGGGACGATATCGAGCTGCTCAGAGACCTCCTCACCGATGGCCACGAGCGCATGTCCGTCCTCGGCACAGCGCTTCTCTGCCTCACCGAGATCGTGGATCACCTCAATCCGAGGCAAGGCCGCAGGCAGCGGCTTGCGGATCGGCCGGGCCCGGGGATGGGCGGCCACAAGGATGGGTGGGGTCTCCGCGTCCGCCTCCTCGACGTCCCGCTCGGCTTCATTGAAAAGCCGCAATTGGTGCGCCGGGAGCTTTTCGCTCGAAGGCCCAAAGCGCTTGGCCAGTAGGAGATTCAGGTGTTCTTGAAGCTGGCGATTTTCCTTGGAGAGCCGTTCGTTCTCAGCCGTGTGTTTGAGAACAAGCGCCTTGAGGAGCTCGACGTCATGGGGCAAGTCCACGGCATCCAACGGCATGACGTATTATACAACGATCCAGTCATCAGTGCACTATAAAAGCGAAGAATAACAAAGCCTTTTATGGGGTCTCAGGCGGCTGATGTCATACCCATCCAGCAACCAATTGAGCTGCTGCCCACTGATGCTGACCACCGCCTCGATCGCCTTCGGCCAATGGAACCGCTGCCGCTCCAAGCGCTTGGCCCACAGACAAAACCCATTGCGCTCCCAATACAAAATCTTGACCCGATCGCGGCGCCGGTTACAAAACACAAACAGGTGCTCACAGAACGGATCTAGACCCAGATTCTCCTCCACCAATACCCCGAGCCCCTGCATCCCTTTACGAAAATCCACCGGCACCCTACATAAATAAACGACCGGCAGATCGTTCGAGGGACGCATTAGAACAGCCGACTCGCTACCTGTAGCACCGCCTCAAGCCGCGCCACATCACACTCCGCAGCACACTCCACCACCACCCCATTGGGCAAGTGGACCCGCGCACCGAACGAACCGACACCGGCCGATACCACAGGCACCCGCCGAAATACCGCCGCGTTAGGCGTGGGGCTCAGTACCCCACGCTTGATAAGTCGCGTCTTCGCATTGTAGAAGCCCTTCAGATTCAGACCGACAGTCTGTCAACAAATCCGTCCCCAAAACAGATGGGGTTGGCTAACCGCTTACGCTGAAACAGGCCACGAATATATTTTTCGTGGGTCATAGCATAAACCTGAGAATTTATAGTCCGAGCATCCAGCATGGCGAGCAAAGCGGCAAGCGTGAAATCCCGATCACCGCTTGCATCGGTACTCGCGATAAGCTTGTGACAGAGACCTCGGCGCGTGCGATTTTCGTTCGAATTCCACCTGTTTTCTTAAACGCTGATCATTATTCTATCAAGGAACCACCGTCGCGCTGGGATCAACGATATCTAGTTGTTAAAAACATACTCGAGGATCATTACGCCAAATGGTTCCATAAGCAGGCTGCGTTGTCGCTGTCGAATGCGAGCAGAGAACGCAAACGCGCGGCTGCCGTGCTGTTCGCGCGTTGCGCGCACAGCTTGCATGAGCGACTTATATGGGACGGCAAACTTAATTACAGCTCGAAAAGCAAACAGGAGCAACGAGAGCTCAAACTTCAGTACCTCTGCACAGCTGTCGAGTGCGCCAGTGAGATGCCTGGGTGCTCGATGGCAGAGGTCCTACACGCCGCCTTTATCTTGATGTGAGACCCTTGAGCGGGGACGTGAGCAGTGACGTCATCGCACGATTACGGTCCAAACCACGCGATCAACAAGCGTGGGGTGATCTGTATCGCAAGCTTCGCCCGGCGGTGTACTACACTGCCTACAAACTTAGTGGTGGCAACGTCGGCCTTGCAGAAGACATTACCCAGGACGCGTTCTTGAGATTTCTGGATTACGGCGATCTCTCCCGCATCCCGGATGAAGCTCACGCTACGGCTTACCTGCGCCAAACCGCGCGGCGCTTGCTTTGCGATAGGAGATACGATACAGAGATAACGACGTCGAACCCAGAAGAGGCGCTCGAATACGCATCATACGACGATGGAGATCGCTACCATCTCTTGTGGGATTTGGAGCAGCTTAGTCCAGAGCTAACCGACGCGGATCGGCAGCTGCTTGCGTGGCTAATCGAGGAGTGGACTATTGAGGAGATTGCAGCAGCCATCAACATAAGCTACTCGGCGGCAGGCGTTCGCCTTCATCGGCTTAAGAAGCGTTTGCGTCAAAAACTCAAAGGCTTATAGAATGGTGTAAAGATTTTCGGGCTTTTCTGGTTTATTTAATACCAGGTGAGGGAATACGGGAGAAGTACATTATGGAGACTGAGCATAACGATCTGCCTGAGTGGCGACCTGACGAGCTATTGGAACAAGCCGCGGCACGGCGTGGCTTTACCGTGGAGCAATTTCGCGCCCGGGTGCGTGCAGTTGCAGATGATGCTCGTAAAGTCGGTGGCCATGTTTCTTTCGAGCATGCGCGCCACCTTGATCTCTCCGACGAAGAGTTTGCACACGCCGAACGTTGTCGTTTTTGTACAGATCTGCTTCTAACAATCCATCCGAAAGAAGACGTTGTTCGCACCTTTGAGAGGACCGCTATACAGAAACAAAGGACACCGTTATGGCGTCCTGCTACGACAGGACGCCATGTAATAGCTGCGTCTATCGCGCTTTTTTTCATGAGTATTGGAATCAATATAGGGCCATCTGTCTCACCGCCTGCTACGACGCGCGACACATTCGTCATGGAGAAAACCATGGAAGCCTCGGAATTTGCGTTGGTTGAAGATAGCCGAGAAAGCTGCTGACTATCAACAGCACGGAAAAACAGACTCTGCAAACGCTTTCGTGCTTGTCGGTCTCGACACAGCCGGCTTAAAGCAGCCAGAACTTCAAATAGTGAAAGAAACTCTCGATGCGCGCGCTACGGCTGGAAACGAAGTGCAGAGGTATAGAGCCGGGTAGTTTAGCGACTAAGGCGTATCGTGTTGACTTTATAGATCGTATCGCTGAGACAAGCCCCGTGTCTCAGAGCAGTACTGGAGGAAGTAGTCCCAACATCAACAGCAGTAGCGGTGACGTCAGCATTCAGTACTAATCTCCGTTGCGGATTTCTTAGCTTTGTCTGCGACATTCCTCCGGATCCCGACATCTGGGAGCCAATGTTGCCCAAGCATGACGCCTTCACGAATGTGGCTAATCTGTGGTGGGATGCTTATGCGGCACGGGATCCATGCGCCGGTTGTTCTCTTCATACCCCGAAGTGATGGGATAACGCCGATCACGTCCAAACGCGCGTTGCGTGATGCGCACACCCGGGGCGGCCTGGCGGCGCTTGTATTCATTGCGATCGACTAAGGCCACGACCTGCCTCACCACCGCGGGATCGAAACCCGCGGCGGCGATTTCTCTCGGTGTTTGGTCGCGCTCGATGTATCGTTCCAGAATGGGATCCAAGATCTCATACGGCGGGAGGCTGTCGGAGTCTTTTTGGTCGGGCTTAAGCTCTGCCGAGGGGGGGCGTGTTATGACCCGCTCGGGGATCACCGGTCTTAAGCGGTTGCGCCAGCGTGCCAAACGATAGACCCAGGTTTTCGATAGGTCTTTAAGGGGAGCGAAACCCCCCGCCATATCCCCATACAGCGTCGCATACCCAACCGCCATCTCGCTCTTGTTTCCCGTTGCCAGCACCACCAGCCCTTTTTTGTTTGAGATCGCCATTAACAACACGCCGCGGCAGCGGGCTTGGATGTTCTCTTCCGTAACGTCGGGTGGCAGTCCGGAAAAAACCTCGCCCAAGCAATCGTTAAAGCTCTCGACCGGTTTTTCTATAGCAATGACACGGTAGCGAACGCCAAGGATCTCTGCTTGTTCCCGGGCATCCTCTAGGCTCATGGAAGAGGTATAACGCGAGGGCATCGATGCTGCCTCTACCCTGTCCTTGCCCAAGGCGTCCACTGCGATGACCAGCGTTAGCGCCGAATCGATCCCGCCGGAAATTCCCAAGACCGCGCCCTGGAAGCGGTTTTTGGTGACGTAATCGCGCACTCCCATAACCAGCGCTTTATATATACCCTCTTCCGCCAGAACAGGCGCTGCCCGCCCACCCTCCAGCACGCGCACGCTTTTTTTATCCGTGCTTTCGATCTCCACCCGATAGATCCCTTCCTCAAAATCGGGCGCTCGAAAAACGATCCGGCCTTCGGCATCCATGACCATGGAGCCGCCGTCAAACACCAGCTCGTCTTGTCCCCCGACCAGATTGAGGTACACGATAGGCAGTCCACCTTCCTTGACGCTCGCCTTCAAGACTTCCTCCCGCTGCAATGGTTTGTCCATGTGGTAGGGAGAGGCGTTGATGTTGAGGATCAAACGCGCTCCCGCCAAGCGCGCCTGCGCCGCAGTGGCGGGCATCCAGATGTCCTCGCACACGGTGAGCGCCGTTGGGATCCCCTTTAGATCGCACACCAGCGCTTCCCCGCCCGGTGAGAAATAGCGCTTTTCATCAAATACCGAATAATTCGGTAACTGTTGCTTGCGATAGGTGGCTTCGATCCTTCCGTCTCGGATGAGTGAACAAGCATTGAAGAGCTTGCCTCTCTCGCTCTGCGGGTGGCCTAGAACAAGCGCTATGCCACGCACCGTCTGACACAGTTTCTCGAGGGCGGCCGTTATCCGCCGGTGCAGCCCGGGGCGCAGCAATAGATCTTCGGGTGGATAACTGGTCAGGGCAAGCTCCGGCAAGAGAACCACGTCCGCGTGGAGTTGCTCCCGCGCGTGCCGGGCGGCCGCAATGATGCGCTCGGTATTGCCGGAAATATCGCCGACCCGCAGGTTAAGCTGAGCTAACGCCAGGCGCAGCATGGGATCCACGCGCTCCCTGGCTCAGAGCTTGTGAAAAAATCTGCTGCCCTCGGGATCTCGCGTTCCGGCGGTACTCGGACCAATGCGCCGGGAGCGCATTGGGAACGCAGCCGGCGGCCCGCAGGGTGCGCGCCAGGATGGTGCGCAACAATCCTCATGTATTTCACTATACACTCCGGTTGCTCGTCCCGTCCTTGGGACTCACC
>JBOIEG010000771.1:0-1166 GCA_050740915.1 Gammaproteobacteria bacterium
CATCATCAAGAAGATCGAGCGGGCGCGGGTCAAGATGGAGCAGATCAAGCCCAGATCCACCCTGCCCCGAGGGAAAAAGAAGGCGGCTTAACTGTAAAGTTATTTAAGGGACACTACACTAGGGAGGTAGATACTATGATGCGTCCTGCAGTGTATGTCGTGTTTTAGTCGTGTTTTCAAGTCTCATGCTGGCCGCCTGTGGCACTACGAAAGAGCGGGAATTAAACGGGGCTGGCATGGCGCGAGTGCCGGCGCAGTCGTCGGAGCTGTCACCGGGCTCTCGGTTCTTTAGGGCGCTGTGATCGGTGCCCCTGCCGGATGTCTTACGGCGCTTTAGCCGAGAAAACAGATTAACCTTGGAAAACCGGTCTGGAAGTAGGATCCCTGTCCCAGAACATATTGTCCTTTCTTTACGTTAGCCTTTAAATGCCCAACTCTCCTGCCCGGTTGTGCGCACGGATCTGCCGCGTGAGTCGTTGCGCCGCGCCGCTGGCCGCTACCAGCTCAGCTACCGCGCGCCTCTCGGCATGCAGCCCGCAAAAGCGCTTGGCGTGTAGGGTTCCATCGCTACCAACACCGCTGTCATCGTGACGGCCCTCTCAACGGAAACAGTGACGGAGCTTGAAAAAGTGGCGCTCGCAACCCACGAGCGTGACGAGAGAGATCGGCACGTCGAAAATGCACGCGATTTTTCGTCACACGATCGAAGACCGGCTCGGGATTCGTATTGAGCAGGTTCAGCGCGGTAAGCGCGGCGAGCCGCTGCTTCTCGTCGTCGGGAGATGGGCGCGGCGGGCATTTTTGGAGGTCTGCGGGAGGCGCGAGCTTGGCGAGCTGCACCACCGCGTCCGCGAGCGTCGTCACGACCTCATCCGCGCCCGATTCGCGCAACCGCTGCGCGGCCCCGGCGATGTTTTCGGTCGCGCCCCACAGACCGACCGCGATTTTCAAGTCCCGCGATTGTGCGCGCAGTTTCGTGCAGAAATAGCGGGCGTGAATGACTGTCGAAGGCGCCACCACCGAGATGCACACAGCGTCCACGTTATCGCGCTGGGAAAAGCTCGGCGCATCTTGCAGGGTGAGAGTCCCTGTCGGGTAAGGGCTAGCCACCCACCCGTATCGAGTGTTGCGTCTGTGGAGGAGTCGAGGGAGCGACGAACGAAACA
>JBOIEG010000772.1:0-1678 GCA_050740915.1 Gammaproteobacteria bacterium
TTCGGTGCTTTGCTCTCTCATGGCGGTGTGCTCCTTCTTCTCGGGCTCGCGAGCCCGGCTGATTGGTTGATAAACAAAAGGGTACACCGCCTTCACTTTTACACACCCTTCGATGGTACCTCTCTCACACACTAGGCTGCTTGGCCAAGGAAACACAGCAGGCGGTATCACCTTCACTGCTTTCACTGTGGCTGCATCTTCCCCAAAGACGGGGATGGCGCTGAGTGAATGGAAGGTCTCCCAGGCGGTGCCTTGCGGGTCTTCCACCCAATACTTGTCAGACCTCGCATAGCAGCAAGCCGCGCCAGCCTCGTCCAGGGCCGCGATGTCGGCACTGGCTGGCCACCTGCTTACTTACGCAGGCCGCTCAGTTCCTCATCGGAGTCCACGTGAAAGCCGAGGTGATTTACACCGGGGACGTGGCCCTTCCTTTGTTCAATTTTTGCTGTGAGAGGATTACAGGACGCCGGCTGGGACCCTTATGAAAGCACGGTGCGGGCGATTAGGGCTATCCGCAAAATTCATGACCAGGTTGAAGGGGAAGCCAATCGGCACCTGGCATTCTCCAAGGGGTAGCGGCGATGCGCTCTAATGACTTCGTCCTGGTCTTTGAGTACAGTGATGATGTCTTGCGGGTGCAGCGAGTCCTTGGGAAACGGCTGGAGCGCTTTGGCTTACAGTGGCATCCCGACAAATCACGGCGGGTGGATTTTCGACATCACCGGCCTGCGTGGGTCGGGTGGCATCACGACCTTCAATTCTCTCGGGTTTACTCACCTGTGGGGGAAATCGAGGAAAGGGAAATGAGTACTGCGGCAACGGATGGCGAAGGACCTCCCGGCCAGGGTTCCGGCGTGGATGGTCGGCGCTTGAGAGGTTGGTCAGCGGGCAGAAACGGGCCCAACTTGAGTGGAACGAACGCTTGGAGTAACCACATGATAAACAAACAACATCTCGAACATGGCATCGTGCGCGTGGGTATCGATGGTGGACGCGGGTTTGTCGTTCAGGGGCAGTACGAAGAGCGATACGTGATTACCGCCGCTCATTGTTTGGGCGATGTCCCAGATGATGTGTTTAAGGTTCAGGACGAGTTGATCAATGTCGGCCCGCTTGCCGAACCCAACCCCGCCAACCACATAATCAGTGCGTCGGTTTACGTTTGGGACGTAGCCGGTGATTTGGCGGTATTGAGCTGCCCTGACGGTCAAACTTTTTCTGATGAGGCCGACGCCTATCAGGCGTTCGTTAGGGGGTGCGTAGCGCTCGATGTTGATCTGGAGGTGCCTCCTTATCCGCCAGACTGTGGATTGCCATTTGTGGTGTATACCAGTGATAACTTATGGCTCGCTGGCGTAGCCAGCACCGTAGGGATGTCCACGACGGGGCTCGTCTTAGGGATTGATATTTCTGGCGGCACTTCCGGTTCGCCGGTTTTTCGGGCCGATAATGGTGCCGTGATTGGGGTGGTATCAATTAGCGCGTCCGAAGCCGGGCACATTCACTTAGAAGACCGTCTGCCCGGCTGGATGCTGCGCTCGCTAAAGAAGACGCTAGTGTAGTGTCCCTTAAATAACTTTACAGACTTTCCAGTGATTGCTAGGGTCTCGCTCATGCCGAACACCCGCGTGGCGATCAAGTTGCAGCCGGCTGAACGCACGCCGCTGGAGACATGGGG
>JBOIEG010000773.1:0-2012 GCA_050740915.1 Gammaproteobacteria bacterium
TCCATATATCCACAGCCAGAGCCTGTAGGACTTGCGTCAGAATCGTTGTTTTCCTCAGACGCCCTTAACTCCATGGGGTCTATCAAGTAGAAAACTACCCACAAATTTTGCTGAGGAGCCCTTTTTAAGATTTCTTCGCAGGAGGCCTTTTGGGCTAGTAGTTCGGCCAATCCAGGTCGTTGGGCTATGTTAAACGCACGATGCACTCCGGGCTTGCGGAAGTCGGTGTCTACGAGAGCAACCTTGTGTCCTCCCAGAGCACGCATCCTGGCGAGACAAATAGCTATCGTTGTCTTACCTTCGTTGGGCTTCGCGGAAGTCACGAGTATGGTTTTTGGCGGATGACCGAGTTTTGAAAAATGAATCGAAGTGTAAAGGCTGCGGATCGATTCACTAAATAGCGAGCCTGGTTGCTGGACCTGGTTCGCCAGGTCCGTGTTTTTGGGAACACGGACTTTTGGTATAAGCGCAAGGGTCGGGACTCCAGTGGTTTGCTCAATCTGGTTGCCACTTCGAAATCCCCGCTCTAGTTGTTCGAGTAGAAGCGATAACACGAGCGCGATGCAAAGTGAACCAACAAACACTAGCGCAAGAGTCATTTTGTAATTTGGGAACGAGGGCCGGGCAGGCACATCAGCACGAGAAATCACCCGCGCGTCAGGCGTTACACTGTCGGCATTGATATGCGATGCCGTTTCTTTAAGTTGGCTTAGGGAAACCCTTAGCAAGGTTCGATTGGACTCGGCTTCTCGCTCAAGCGAGCTTAAGCGCAGGTGTTTATTATTAATTTCTGCAACTTGCTGCTTGAAGGAGCCAATCTTCTTTGCACGGCGACTTCGCGCTCATTGGCAGTGGCAAACTCATTTTGTAAGTTTTTGATAATTGCCTCCACCTCGGCTTTAATCGAGGCCTTGACGTCAAGGATCTGGGTTTTAAGTGCTTCGCTATTAGGATGAGCCGCATGATATCTTCTGTTAAACTCTGTTAACCTGTGCTCGGATAGCATTTTCTCCTCTCGCAAGCACTGAATGAGTGGCGACTGCAATATATCGCCAGCGAGTTCAATGCCACTCGCCGATTGAATGACTTGTCTAGCCCGGTTCAACCTCACTTGCGCCGCTTCGCGTTCGGCGCTTGCGAGGATTAATCGTTTGTCGAGTTCTGCGAGCTGCTGGTCCGAGAGGGTGTTATCGCTGATTTCTAATAGGCCGGACGCCTTGCGGAAGTCCTGGACCGCCTTTTCGGAAGCCTCGACTCGATCTTGCAAGGAGGCCACGCTTTTCTCAAGCCACGTGTTTGCGCGTTGGATCGCTTTGGATTTAGTGGCCAGTTGGTCCCCGATATAAAGCTCAGCTATTGTGTTACCGATAAGCGCGGCTTGCTTTGGATTATCAGATCTAAACTCGACGGCAATGACCCGCGACTCGCCTTTTTGATAGACCTTCAGGTCGGCTAAGAATAACTCGGTTTTCCGCGAGGGGTTGTCGCTAAGCGACCGAGATCTTTCAAAGGCCGGGGACCCCACGAGCTTATGCAGCCAGTTCACGGGGAATGTGAGTTTCAGCCGGTCGATAACCCTAACGGCGAGGTCGCGCGAACGCAGCACCTCGACCTCGCTTTTCACCGTCTCGGTATCCTCAGGCGTTGGGGTCTCTCTTTCGGTGCTGAGCTGAATCAGGGTATCGCCGCTGCCGCGGATCAATATTTCAGTTTCGGCCGTATAAAGAGGCGTCAACTGAGTCAAGATAACGGTAGTGGATAACATTGCTACACTTACTATCCCCGCGATTAAGGCCTTGTGCCACCATAGCCGGCCGAAGATTTCTCTTATATCGGGTTCTTCTATTGGCGGGGGCGTTAGCCGAGATTCCGTTTCGTAACCGGAGCTACTAGTGTAGTGTCCCTTAAATAACTTTACAGTTAAGCCGCCTTCTTTTTTCCCTCGGGGCAGGGTGGATCTGGGCTTGATCTGCTCCATCTTGACCCGCGCCCGCTCGATCTTCTTGATGATG
>JBOIEG010000774.1:0-1531 GCA_050740915.1 Gammaproteobacteria bacterium
GACATCATCAAGAAGATCGAGCGGGCGCGGGTCAAGATGGAGCAGATCAAGCCCGGATCCACCCTGCCCCGAGGGAAAAAGAAGGCGGCTTAACTGTAAAGTTATTTAAGGGACACTACACTAGGAAAGGTGATGCGGTCGCGGTCGCTCGCGCCAGTTATGAAGCCTATGGCAGGAAGGATCGTGCGGCAATCGAGAAACCGATCGCCGACGACTTCCACTTCACCAGCCCGCTCGACAACCGGATCGACCACTCGACCTATTTCGCGCGTTGCTGGCCGAATAGCGAAAGGATCGAGGGCTTCGATTTCATTAAACTGGTTCCCGACGGCGACCGGGTGTTCGTCACCTATGAAGGCCGCAGCACCGGCGGCCACGGCTTCCGCAATACCGAGATCGTAACAGTGCGCGATGGCCGGATCGTCGATGTCGAAGTCTATTTCGGCTGGCCGATTCCGCACAAGGCGGTGTCAGGCGGCTTCCTGCCGGACACCGAGGACCAGGTCAGCTCCGTGTGACGAGGCGCGAATCTGCGCTCTCAATCGAGACAGGAGAAATGTCATGCAGAAAATCGCCCCGGCTTTGTGGTTCATCGAAAAGGCCGAGGAAGCCGCCCGGTTCTATCTCTCGATCTTCCCCAATTCGCGCATCGATCGCGTTATGACTAGCCCCGCCGAAACGCCGAGCGGGCCGCCGGGATCGGTGATCATGGTCGACTTCACGCTCAACGGGCAGCAGTTCATGGCGATCAGTGCCGGCCCGGGTGGCCGAGTCTTGCCGAGATAGAAGTGTAGATAAAACCACGGGATCGAATATCGACAGGGGAAAATTTTTCAAAGCCCTGCGGACGGTGTCGATTTTATGGGTTCTCGTTCGACCAATAAGTAAGAACAAATTAGCCAGTGAGAAACCTCGGCTTCTAAGTCAATACTCGAAAGGAGACAGCATCATGCGCCTCATGATCATCGTCAAAGCCACTAAGGACTCCGAAGCCGGCGTCATGCCCGAAGAGAAGCTCATTGCCGCGATGGCGACGCACCACAAAGAGCTGGCGAAAGCCGGCGCGCTGCTCGATACCTCGGGACTGCAAGCGAGCGCTAAGGGTCGGCGCGTTAAATATGCTGTAGAAAAGCGCAGTGTGATGATGCAAATAAAGAAAATTGACATTGATGAACTAAAGCAGGCCTATGTTGGATAGCGATGGAACCGTAAAGCCCGACTTTGACAGCTGCTACGGACATGATTGTTATTTAGTAGGACTGGTCAATGCCTTAGGGGTGTTGGCGAAACCACCCCCGTACGCAGAGAGTTAAGCGATCTGAAGGAGCGGTGGGGGATTCTTTATTTTCAGGGATTTCAAGTGCTTGAGTGCATCCGTTTGGGGGCTCAGTCAGCTGCCAAACGGTCCCCGTAGGGCTCAACAATTGCGCGAGTTTGATCCGCTTCAAGTCATGGCGGATGTTGCGCCAAGTATCTGCGCAAGCCGCTTCCGCCATGCGCTCGAGCAACAGGGCGAGCACGGTCAAGAACA
>JBOIEG010000775.1:0-5023 GCA_050740915.1 Gammaproteobacteria bacterium
TTGTCGTTGTTTCACTCGGTCCCCCTTATGACTAGAGTCAATCGTGCTTGATTGCTCTATGGGATCGAGTGAAACCTCGTTAGTTCCCCTTATAATTCAATAAGTTTAAAGATCCTACGTATGAGCCTCATCGATGCGATCGTGGATCACTATTTCGTGGTACTGGAGCGCTTGGGTGAAAGGCTCGAGTTGCTGGAAGATCAGTTAGTCCAGGCACCGACGACCCAAACCATGACCCGTCTGCACCAGCTCCGTCGCGAGGTCATTTTTTTGCGCAAATGCGCGTGGCCAATGCGCGAGGTCGTGAGCGGCCTCCAGCGCAGCGAAACGCCATTGATCACCGAGGCCACCGCGATTTATTTGCGCGATGTCTACGATCACGCGGTCTATGTGATGGAAACGGTGGACACCTTTCGAGATATGCTCGCCAACATGCTGGACATCTATCTATCCAGCATCAGCGCACGCATGAATGAAGTCATGAAGGTGCTAACGATCATCGCGACCCTATTCATTCCGCTCACCTTTATCGTCGGTGTCTACGGCATGAACTTCGACTACTTCCCGGAGCTTAAATGGCGCTGGGCTTATCCGGTGCTCTGGATCATCATGATCGGGATTGCGGGTGCGATGCTGGTGTATTTCAGGCGCAAGCCTTGGCTTTAGGCGCTCCGGGTTTACTCGATTTTCAGGACGGCGCTGACAGCTCACCACGCCGATCTGGCAATACCCTCCACAATTCATCCGGCTTTAGGATAGTAATGTGGTTCTGCGCCATTTTGATCAATCCTTCTCCTTGCCAAGCGCGCAATAGACGATTCACCCATTCCCGTGTCGTCCCGATCAGGTTCCCGATCTCGCGCTGGGACTTGACATCAACCCGCAACCCCGCTGGGGATTCTACCCCGGCGCTTCTAGCCATCTTTAACAGAAGCCGGGCTAGGCGGGAGGGGGTGTGGAGCAATCCCACGGTTTCGACGATGTCGCTCGTATCGCGTACTTTTTGACAGAGCATGACGAGCAGTTGGATCGCCACCTCAGGGTGCCGCTTGAGAACCGGCATGAAGTCGCTGCGGCGAATGACCAAAAGCCTACACTCTCCTTGCGCTGTAGCGTCAGCAGAGCGCTCCTTGTCATCGATCAAGGCGATCTCGCCGAACACATTTTCCTCATCGAGGGTATAAAAAACGATCTCCTTGCCATTCGCCGAACAGATGCTGATTTTGACCTGACCCTGTAATACCGCCATCATACTGGAATCCTTCGCACCCTTCTGGGAGATGATCTGGCCATTGGAAAAACACCGTTCATGGGCCAAGCCCAGTATGCGGTCAAGCTCGCCGGGCGTGAGTTGACTGAAGAGGAAATGACGCGCCAGCATTGCACCCCTGTCGATAGGTTTCATGAGATTTCCTGAGAGCTTGTGAAAAAATCGTTGTGAGCGAAGGGAGGTTGCGTTCCGCCGGAGCACAGGACCGTTTCGCCGGGAGCGAAATGGAGCGCAAACCCCGCAGGGGGGCGAGTCCCAAGGATGGGACGAGCAACCGGAGTGTATATTGAAATACTGAGGATCCCGAGCACCGCCGGAACACGACCTTCCTTCCTTCGCTCGCGACGGTTTTTTCACAAACTCTCAGTTCTGCAACCCTTTAAAAGGGCTCGCTGATGACCGCCGAAAGGGATTGACCCAAGAGAGCCAGGGTAGCGTGCATTCTATGCACGATCCGCCTTGCCAATAGTGTACCCCTCGGAACGCCTAATTTTATCCTAACCTCCGGCCTTGCCACCACACCTTGTGGCTTCACCCTATTTCGCCTCGCCTCTGCGGGAAGGAGGAGAAAGCGAAAACCCCAGAGCAAGGAGGGTGTGAAGTACTTCATACGTAAAGTCCCCGCTGGGGTGCATCCTGTACCGGATGGCGTGCAAGCTTCCCCCCTGACCAATGGCTGGGAGCCTAGCAAATGACTGCGCTAGATCTGCAAGGCCAGGAAGGTGCATATCGTTCTCCTAACCAGCGGCGCTTGCCGCCATCCCCAGAAAACGTGCTCCAAAGCTTCTGCTGGTTGAAAAGCGGATGACTCGGCAGAATATCGGCTAGGCTCATTTCTATGCACGGGAGCTCGCCGAAAGGCAAGCCAAACGGTTGGGCACTTCGATCAATTCGAAGTGCCCTGTTCTGGATCCTGCAGCGAAATCCTAAGGACGAAGTGGCGTGACACCTCTGATGAAAGCCAGCGGCTTGATAGTGGAGTTACTGAGAATTGGACCGGCGTCACGGTGATGGCGAGCAAATAATCGACCGATGTTTTGGCCCCTTCTTCTCTGCCATTTCTTGGCGGATTATCCCTTGCAAAGCGACGCCATCGCTCAGGCCAAAGCTTGTTTGCCGGGATTGATATGGCATGTCGCGATTCATCTGATTAGCATGCTGGTGGTCATCCTGGGATTATTGGGATCGGATTGGCGCGTGGCCTTACCGGCGATCCTGGCTCTCACTGGCTTTCACTTTCTTATCGATCGATGGAAAAACATTCTCGCAAGGCTTAAGCCCCGCTGGGCGATCTTCAGCTACCTACAAGATCAGATGCTGCACCTGCTCTCCATCCTAGCGATCGCCTACTGGGCAGAACAATCGGGGGGGCTGTCTATGTTTCTCAACGAGACGGCCTGGATAGTTCCCATGATCGGTTTTGTTTTGGTAACGTACGCGTGGTTTATCACCGAACGGCTATTGGCTCACAGAAACCAGTGCTATCAGGAGTGGGTCGACGAGCAGTCATGGTCTCGCATGGTCGGGCGGGCGGCCATGTTCAGTGCGTGGTTTGCGGGATGGAGTCTTTGGGGACTGCTGATCTTGCTCGGGGGCCTTGCCTACCATTGGCTAGATCTGGCTGGAGGCTACCGCTTTAGGGCGTTGGCTACCGACGCCGACGGCTGTGTGGTAGCCGTGGTGATGTCTCTTTTTAAGTAGCGCGCTCGACCGATCACGCCCATTTCGAATCCATGCTGACGACATAGGGGACATCAGACGCTGAGGATTTTTGGTAGCGGCGGCATCGGGCGAGATGAAAGCGAGCGGGCCCATCATTCGGATACTCCCGTAGAACGGCCTCGAAGAGCTCAGCGGCTTTGGCCCCTGGTCCTGTCTTGAGGACCTTAAGCGCCTCGGCAAAGCGCTCGCAGAGCAGCACCTGAGCCTCGGTCGCCGAGGCCTCGCTGCTCAGGATCTCGACGATGGGTAACGGCTCTGATTTCCCGACCAAGCGAAACTCTCCCACCGGCCTCACCAACAACTTGTCGACGCCGTCTAGCACGGCTTGTGACGCCAAAAGATGAGTGCCGAGGTGCTTGTTCAGCCCCTCGATGCGAGCAGCGGTATTGGCGCAGTCGCCCACGATGCTATAAACAAAATGTCCCCCGCCGCCTGCGTGCCCCACGTACACGGTACCGGCCTCAAGACCGATGCGCACAGGAGAGCGCGCTAAGGCATGCCGCTCCTTGAACCGAGCAACGGCATCCACGGCCTCGAGAGCGGCGAGAACCGCTTTGCGTCGCACCGACGCCTCGGAGCGCTCGGCGGTCCAAGCGCACATGATGCCGTCGGCGCGAAACTCCGTTACATCGACGTTGTGGCGCCTTAAGGGTTCCGCAAACGTTTCGAAATAGTCGTTCAGAAACAAAGCTAACTCTTTGGGTGTCATCGTTTCGGCGAGGGTAGAAAACCCCGCCATGTCGGAGGCGAAACAGGTGCTGTACGCGACCTTGTTAACGGCATCTGGATCCAGGTTTTCTGCGAGATCTCTCGCCATCTTCTCCGGCAGGTAATAGCTGATCGCGCGGGTCGCATGGCGCTTGCCGCGCCGCTCCAGCAGGTACTGGCCAAGAAGACCGACGAAGAGCGCTAGAGGCAGTTGCACCAAGACCGGAATGGCGATCGGCAGCCACAAATCGGCCTTATTAAACCCGCGCTGGACAACGACGGTGTAAAGCGCGGCAAGGGTAATGTCTAAAGGGACGCCCGCGATGGCTGGGAGGAGATACACGGCAAGACCCACGGTAGCGCCGAAGATCGCTAGGATCACCGTTCCGATCAGCGGTGCGCTTGGTCGAAGCCAACGATCAGTCAGAAGATTTCCGAACGCCGTCGCGGCGATCTCCACCCCGCTCAAATCCACACCGTCGCTGCGGGTAAATACCGTATAATGCCTGTCCGGTTGCTCAGGATCGTACAAGTCAGAAAATCCGACGAAAACGATCTTATTAGTCAAGTCGAGCGCTTCCGGGTTTGCCGCATTGCGCTGGACAACGGCATGATAGGGGACGGTGGTAATGGTTCCCGGCGGCCCATAGAAGTTTAGGTGGCGATGGTCACCACCCTGATAGAGGCTCACGAGCGTTTGCATGAGCTGCCGCTCTTCCGGCGCGAGCTCCTGCTTGCCCGCCCCTAAGGCATGGCGCAGCCTTGCGCCAAGCTTGGGGTCTTTCTTGAAGCCTCGTCGCAGATGGCGCATGAACTCCCGCATCTGCGAGGCGGGAGACAACTCACCCGCCCCCCGGGATAGATCTTCGACACCTGGTGTACCCAGTCCCTCTAAAAGCGGCAACCATCGCGGGTAACTGCCTAGAGCGTGGATCTGCAGTGCAACGGCGGGCGCTGTCGGCGCGTCGCCGAGGCTCGGTTTGAAGGCCCAAAACCCGTGAACGGCAGCCTCCATCTTCGGTAAAGGGAAGGGGCCAAGCCCTTTGGCCACCTCCACTAAGCGCGGCAGGGGAGGTATGAATTGCTCAACCCAAACGAAACCTTTAGGTCTTCCGTTGCGATCGGCGATGGGTTGCCGCTTGGCGCTGAGTTTCTCGACCAGCACCACCCGATCGGCAGCCGCAATGGCGTTGGCAAAGGCTAGTGTAGTGTCCCTTAAATAACTTTACAGTTAAGCCGCCTTCTTTTTTCCCTCGGGGCAGGGTGGATCTGGGCTTGATCTGCTCCATCTTGACCCGCGCCCGCTCGATCTTCTTGATGATG
>JBOIEG010000776.1:0-1053 GCA_050740915.1 Gammaproteobacteria bacterium
GCAGGTAGGGTGTGTCACGATCGCATTGACGGAAGTGGCTCATGCACGTTCGCTCATTGAATCCATTGCCGATCCGATCGGTTTGCACATCAAAAGTTCCGCCTTAAGTCCGACAGGCTCCTAGAGGGTGTCCTTTCCAGTTGAGGCTAATGAAGGAAAACATGCGATGTTCTATTTTGTTCCACTTGCTTGTCCCGGGCGGATAATGGCACACGGTGACGTCAAGCCCAAGCTCATCGGCGAGCTGTTGAAGGTGAAACTTCCAAGCGCGATTGCGACTTCCGTTGCTGCCACCCCCATCGGCGCAAAGCAGAAGGGCGGTGGCCTGCGGGTAATGTCGGCGCCCGAAGAACTTCCACCACCGCCGCACACTCTCGACCGCGAACTCGGCCGTGTCGTGGCTCACGCCGACGTTGACAAAACCCTCGTTGCGTTGAAGGTCGTAGGCCCCGTAGGGGATCGCCGTGCCGAGCCCGAGCGAGGGGTAGTCATAGATGTTGACCTCCACCGGATTGCCCCTCGGACGCCAGGTTCTGCCGCTGTTCTTGAACGCCCCGACCCGCTCTTTTTTCTTGGTGTCGACCGACAGCACGGGCGCGTGACGGCGTAAGAAGCGCTTGACCTGCCCATTGATGTATCGAAACTGCGCATCGCGTTCGACAGGCGACTCACCTTCGAGTGTCTTCACGTTCCCCTGGAGGGAGTATCCAAGCTCGCGTAGCCGTCGGCGCACCGTCTCGTCGCTCGCTGGGTGTCCTTGCCGCGTGAGCGCCCCGGCGATTGCGGCGGTTGACTTATTCGTCCAGCGCAACAGGCTCATCGGGTCGCCCGCGGTGTTCTCCTCCATGATGCGCTCGATAGCGCGCTCGAATCCGGGGTCTGCTTGCTCCAAGCGTTTGCGGCCCCCGCCGGGTTGGCGGATGCGTCCGCTAGTGTAGTGTCCCTTAAATAACTTTACAGTTAAGCCGCCTTCTTTTTCCCTCGGGGCAGGGTGGATCCGGGCTTGATCTGCTCCATCTTGACCCGCGCCCGCTCGATCTTCTTGATGATGTC
>JBOIEG010000777.1:0-1469 GCA_050740915.1 Gammaproteobacteria bacterium
CATCATCAAGAAGATCGAGCGGGCGCGGGTCAAGATGGAGCAGATCAAGCCCAGATCCACCCTGCCCCGAGGGAAAAAAGAAGGCGGCTTAACTGTAAAGTTATTTAAGGGACACTACACTAGCAGCAGGATCAGCAAGCTGGCCCGGCCGATCCGATACCGCCTCATTGCCACGCCCGGAGCTCCGCGAGCTTGGCGCCCAGGAGCGCCGCAATCGCGCAGAACGCAAGCCCGTAACACCATCCCGAGAGCTCTCCCCGGGGTATGTGCTCGGAGTAGCGCAAAGGCAGGTTCTCGAGAGCGTCGAGGTCCGTGATGGCGCGCTCCAAGGCCTGAGGATTTTCCGCTTCGTAGGGAGAGTAAGGAGTCTCAAGGCTGCCAAAAAACACATGGAGATGCCGTTCCGGCAAGCCGTCCGCCGTATCGCCGGCCGGGCGCTCGCGCGCCTCGAAGATCCCGGGGCTATTGGCGGTGTGCAGGTATATCCAATACAGGCCCACGCCGAGCTCCTTGAAACACTTGCGAAGATTCGCCTGGCTGCGATGGTCGAGCTCGGTGGCGCCGTCCGAAACCAGGACGATCACTCGGGAACCGGTATAAGGTCTGCCCTGGAAAAAGGACAGCGCCATGGCGAGCCCCTTGGCAATATTGGTGAGGCCAAGCCCCGGCGTATCCATGGCCCGGATCGCCGCCTCGATGGCCTTCCGGTGCTCCGAGAGCGGCAGCACGAACATCGCCGAGGTGCTAAAGGAGGCTACCCCAATCAGATCGCTCTTGCGCCGTGCGACGAGCTCTAAAAGCAGGCAGCGCGCGGCCTGGGCCTTGGATTCCTCTTCTCCGCTTGGAGGATGGCCGGCAAAGCTATGGTCCATGCTGGAGCTGCGGTCCAAGAGCAGCACCGTGTGCGCGCCCCGGCCGATCCGTTGCACCGTCTGTTCGACCCGGTGAAGACCCGCGATCCCTAGGATCAGTGAGGCGATAGCCAGCGCGGCGATCACTCGAACACTCGAAGCGTGTGGTCGATGGCGGTAGAGATCACATCCCGGGGGATCACCTCCACCCAAGAATAGGGTTGGCTCCGGAATGAAGAGGAACAGAACGGCAGGAACACGAGGGGTAAGAGCGTGAGCATCCAAGGATGCGCCACCGCCAGATTCACCGGCTGGCCTGCTCGCATTTGCGACAGCGCTGGCAGAATCGCTCCAAGGCCCGCCAAGCATCGCCCTCCATCCCCTCGCTGAGAGCTTGTAAATAAACCTGCTGCGCGGCCCGATAGCTGCGTTGCGCGGTGCTCGCTCCTCGCCTATCTATCTGATATGTCTCGTCGCTGCGCGCCACGCGCCTAGTGTAGTGTCCCTTAAATAACTTTACAGACTTTCCAGTGATTGCTATGGTCTCGCTCATGCCGAACACCCGCGTGGCGATCAAGTTGCAGCCGGCTGAACGCACGCCGCTGGAGACCTGGGGAT
>JBOIEG010000778.1:0-1865 GCA_050740915.1 Gammaproteobacteria bacterium
AAGGAAATTGGGGTCCAGATCTCGATCGACGATTTTGGAACCGGTTACTCCAGCTTGAGCTATCTTAAGCACTTTCCTTTCGACAACCTGAAGATCGACCGATCTTTTATCAACAATGTGACCGTTGACCCCAACGATGCGGCGATCGCCCTGACCATCATCTCCATGGCCCATAGCCTTAAGCTCAAAGCCATCGCCGAAGGCGTCGAAACCGAGGGCCAACTGCTGTACCTTGCGCGCCAAGGATGCGATGAGATCCAGGGCTATTACTTTTGCAAACCGCTTCCCGAGGAAGCAGCAACACAGCTATTAGAGCAAGACAAGCGCTTGATATTTAATGCGCTCACCGAGCCTAGTCGACAGACAGGACTGATCGTAGACGACGATCCCGTGGTGGTGGTGCTGTTATCTCGCTTGCTCGAGCAAGACAACTACAAAGTGTTGAGTGCAAACAGCGCGCGTGCAGGTCTGGAACTGCTGGCAACCCACCCCGTAGAGGTCGTGGTCTCCGACCAGGTCATGCCTGAGATGGATGGCATCGAATTTCTAAGTAGAGTGAAAGAGCTCCATCTGGAAACGGTGCGCATCATACTAACGGGACATGTTGAACCCGAAACTATCACCAAGGCGGTCAATAGAGGCTGGATTTACAAGTTCATCAGCAAGCCTTGGGACGATGAAGACCTGCTTGCTCAAGTGAGAGAGGCATTTACGCGCCATCACCGCTTGGGCAAAAAAAAGAGCCGTCCATTAGGAAAACAGCGTAAAGGGTGGGCTATGCGGCACCGAGCTTATGCCACCGCCGCGGGATTTGAGGGCGCATTTTGCCTGCTAGGCGGACGAAGTCCTGCAACACGCGACGCCGAGGGGTACAATGAGCGGGATTTTACAGTAAAACACCGCTGCTTATGCGCAGGTTTCCGCTCGTGAGCTGTTTTCTGGTTGCTGGGTGCGTGCTCGTTTTTTTGGGCCAGAGCCTTGCTGGAGATTATCGCAATCACGTATTGATACTGAGCCTGGGGATGATTCCGGCGGTCCTTTTTGACCGCGCTCAGCTCTCCCCGGAGCTTCTGCATATCCCTCCTCTGCTGACCCTGACCACGCATCTATTTGTGCACGCTCGGTGGCAGCATCTTCTGGTTAATATGGTCTTTTTGGGCTTCTTTGGAAGCCGCGTGGAAGGAAGCCTGGGGCGATCGCGATTTCTCGCTTTTTTCATTACCTGCGGGGCGTTTTCCGGTCTAGCACAAGCAGTGAGCGCTCCCCACTCCGAAATCCCGCTCATCGGCGCGAGTGGCGCTATTTTCGGGATCTTGGGCGCGTGTCTTCCCTTGTTTGCGCACAAGCGTATTATGACCGGTGCCCTGGTGTTTTATTTTTTTACCCAATTCGCTGCGTCGTTCTTGCTGGAGCCCGGCAAGAACGACGACGTGGCGTGGCTGGCCCATGTCAGTGGATTCGTTGCGGGAATGGCGCTTGTTCCTTTGTTTACGGGGAGAGGTTTCGCTGGAGGGCGTTTGGATTAATTCGCACGCTTTTTGTCTTGCAATGCGATAAATTGCGGGGAAACAATTATCGAAGCGCCCCTCTATTCGACTCGCAATAATCCGAGTGCAATCAAACAGTATGCAGATCCGAAAATTATTGATCCCCACCGATTTTTCGGACCTCTCCGAGCACACGCTGGATTACGCCATCGGACTGGCGACGGCGTTAAATGCTTCTGTCGAACTCTTGCACGTGCACCATGTGCCCGCGCTTTCCCTGCAGGATGGTGACCTCAGAGTTTGTGAAAAAACCGTCGCGAGCGAAGGAAGGTCGCGTTCCGGCGGTGCTCGGAATCCTCATGTATTTCAATATACACT
>JBOIEG010000779.1:0-1884 GCA_050740915.1 Gammaproteobacteria bacterium
GACATCATCAAGAAGATCGAGCGGGCGCGGGTCAAGATGGAGCAGATCAAGCCCAGATCCACCCTGCCCCGAGGGAAAAAAGAAGGCGGCTTAACTGTAAAGTTATTTAAGGGACACTACACTAGCACAAAGAGAGAGCGATCCAAAAGCAGGTTACGCGCTTGCTCCACCTCTTCGCCATAGCTCGCAGACCAGGTTGTACGCCGCGATCGGTGCGTTAAATCCATTCCCCAGGTCGAACCAAAGAACCGATCCCCGTAAAAAGCCTCCAACTCTGTGTTGCGGCTGGGTCTCCAGTTAGCTCCGATGCGCCAGGTAACACCATCGGTGTCTTGGTCAACGGATGCGAAATCATTGTTTTCGAAACCGCTAGCAGCGAAGATCCCCAACTGACGTGTCAATCTATAGCTCACTTCACCGTCGAAGGTTTCGAAATTCGGGCCACCGTCGTTATCCACTGCGTTGCCGCTAACATCTTCCACTTCATCACTCACATCCTGTCGGCCATACCGGAGATCCCATCCCCATCGACCAAAACGGGTGCCACTCGTTAAGTTGGCATTAACGGCCACCGAACTCCCGCTGACATCGTCGTTGTCACCGCTCACGTCGTCATAGGTAAACCGCACCTGGGCTTCTGCCAGATCGCGAAAGCGCTGTCGCCAATACGGACTGATGGAATAGGTGATGACGTTGCCGCGGTCACCCACCAGAGAAAGATTATCGCTCGGGCGAGACTCCAGATCGCTAAAATTTTCCTGTCCTACCGACGCACTGGCATCGAGAAACAAATGCTCTCTGTACAGTTCACCCGTCGCGTTGGCGAACAATTGATGGTTGGTGGAATTACTGTCGCTGCTGTTGGCGAATAAGAGGTTTTGCAGCCGGTACCCCAGAACAAATGTTAACCGCCTGCCCGCACCACGCAACAGCAAACCTGGGTTGATCTCGGTGACAAAGTCGTCTTCCTCCAGTCCGGAAGGTGCAAGCGCTATGTTATCGCTATAGGTTTCGGCTACTTCGAGCAGCGGCTGGATAGTCCACTCCGCAGCTAACGCGATAGAACCACCGGGGACGGAAATCAACAGCACACATACCAGTTGTCCTTTGTTATTTCGCTTTTGTCGGCGCCCTGTTTTCACAACCTTCCCTCCCCTTGTATTGCCCATAGTAGTACTCTTTCTCATCCTTATCGTGACTTTTGTTTAACAACAAACTAACTTTTGCCCTCGAATCTGCGAGCTGCTCCAGCGCCTCCGCCAAATGCGTTTGCGTTGTACGTTGCGCTTCCACCACCAAAACCACCTGCCCAACCAGGGTCGCTAAAACATGTGCTTCTGTTGCCGCGAGCCGCGGCGGGGTATCAAAAATTACCAGCCGATCCGGGTAACAGCGCGAAAGGTCGCTGATTAAACGCACCATCTTCTCGCTGGAAAAGAGCTCCGGCACATTGCTTCGCATGGGTCCCGCGGGCAGTAGGGTCAGGCGTTCGGCATTGGTAGCAACCAGTGCGTCACGGATATCCAACTCATCGCCGGCTAGAACATCAGTAAGCCCGCGCTCTGAGTCAACGCCTAAAAGCCTCATCACATCACCCTTGACCATATCCGTGTCAACCAACAACACTGAACGGTCTATTTCAGTGGCGAGGCTCAGCGCAAGATTAATGGCCAGAAACGTCTTGCCCTCACCAGGCGCCGCACTGGTTACCATAATAAGCCTCGGATCACCCTCGAATTTCGATTCGGGCTCGAAACAACTAGTGTAGTGTCCCTTAAATAACTTTACAGTTAAGCCGCCTTCTTTTTTCCCTCGGGGCAGGGTGGATCCGGGCTTGATCTGCTCCATCTTGACCCGCGCCCGCTCGATCTTCTTGATGATGTC
>JBOIEG010000780.1:0-4244 GCA_050740915.1 Gammaproteobacteria bacterium
CTGTTGCAACTCGTCCATCAGCCGCCGGTTGTCTACGGGGATCCCGCTTTGGCCTTCCTGGAGCAGGTGGGCCCGTAAGGCATCGAGCGCGGTTTTGACGACCAGACAGAGATCCTCACCCACGAGCCAGCCCGCTGCGTCTGGACGGTTAAGCTGGAGCGCGCCCCTGTCTATTAAATTGCGAAGTCCCGTGACCAGACGCTCACGCAGTGGTCGGACGCGGGCGGCCGGGGTCTGACGGGTGATACCGCCCGTCACATCCGCGGCCGTCGAGAGCCGGTCGGCCTCTTCGACGATGTGCCCCAGGGGGCCGACATCCTCCGGCATCCCCGAGATCACGGCGAGCCAGGCGCCTAGGACCTCGCGCTCGGAGGTCAACCAGCGAAACCCCTCGGGGGGCACGATGAGGCGCGCGAGCAAGGGGGCGACCCGCTGATTCATTTGGTAATTGCGGTTACGTACAAACCGCGCCTCGTAGGTCTGGGCCTGCATCGGACCGGACCAGGGGTCCCAGGAGCCGAGCTCGCCGCCGCGCTTATCGAAGAGCGTGACCACCTGATCCACGGCGGCCTTGCCGATGTCATGGAGCAGGACCGCCGTGAAGCAGGCGTAGCCCCAGAGATCGGCTTGCGCGTCGATGAGCTCGGTCGGGGCGCCCGGAGGTAGCAGATGAGCACGCCTGAGCTTCAAGGCGAAGACCGCCGCCTTCAACCCGTGGTCCAACAAACCCCCAAGCCCCGCATGGTGATGCCCTTCCGAGGCGGGGAGTTGTTGCACGTAGGCGACGTAGTTTCGGAGCGCCTGGCGGTACAAGGTCTCGAAATGGGCAGGTGTGACGCGGGTGAGGTCCTCGATGGCCTGAAGGCGCGCTTGACGCTCGGCGGTGCCGAGCAGCGCTTCTGCTGAGTGCACCGGGACCCGTCCGCTCGTAAGGGTCTGTCCGGGTGCACGTACCGGTGCTGAAGCCTGCGTCGCCCGGCACCCGCCGAGCGCTTCTCGCAGCCACTCGGGAAGGATGAACCAATTGCCGCTGATGGCCATGAACGTGTGTGCGATCGGCATGGTTCAGGTGCGGTAGTGGATAGACTTTAGGCAACCTAACCCGTCGGCTACGGACTCAACGATTCGCGACGATCCCAGGGCGGCTTATCCACAGCCCCTTCACAGAAAATGTGGATAAGCTCCTCAGCGCGCCGGCCGATCTTGCCTCCGCCATCGTTCGAGCGCCGCGTCGATGAGCGTCTTGAGCCCTTCGGGGTCCTTAATCCCTTCGATGCGCACGGGATTCAGGCCGTTACTGCGTTCGAAGCATCCATCCCTGGATCGGCCCGCGACCTCCTGTCGCTCCGACGCTCCGCGTTCAAGCACGACATCCCCACGATTGACGAGGCGATAGAGCCGAAACCCCTCGACCCGCACGCCCTGCACGGTGTCGAAATCCACTTCCTCGGTATGGATGTGCGGGCGGTATAGGCCGGTCGTGATCCGGAGCCGATTGGGCAGGAGCTCGTAGCGGTGCCAGAAGGTATCGACTGCCCGCCACGCGGCATATACGAGCGGCAGGATGAAGGGAGAGAGGATCGCGCAGTAGGCGTACAACCAGAGGTTTGCGATCTGGCCGCGCCGGCCTTCCCATAGGGGCTCCGGTGTGACCCGAGCCAAATCGCGCCGCTCAGGGATCGCATGGGATTGGGGTGCTGTCATAGTTTTCTCCTATCGGATAATAAGGATCGAACGCGCTGGTATTTCGCTGCATATGGGGGGATATCTATAAGGTGAGCCGGGGGCCGTCATGGACACTGTCATTCTTGTTGCAAGCGTCGCTGCGATTTTCACCGTCGCGTATGCCGTCGTCTGGACCGTCAGGGCGGTGCGTCGGGTCGGTATGCACCAGTTTGGTCGGGCGTTGGGTGCGCTCGTTTGGGCGGTGCTGGTGGCTTGTTTCAAGCTTTTTCGACCGGACCCTACAGCTTGGCGAAGGAAGCAACCTGATCCCGGTGGCGTGCCGATTGATGTCATTGAAAGCCAAGAGAACAGTTCGCGAACGAACCCCGGGGCTAACATTGGGCTTTGCTTCAACTACCGCACCGGGCAATTCGACGAGGGTGCCGATCCGGTTGGGATTTACGATTCGGAACACCTGCCGCATTATTAGAGCCGCCTAGAAATCGCGCCTTTACCTACTCCTTTGGCCTCATCAGCCGCGGTTCGACCCGCCCTTTGAACTGGGTCGCGTAAGGCGGCCACTACCGTTGCGAACGCCGCCGCCGCTCCCAGTCCTACGACCCCCATCAAGAACGAGAAGATCAGCGGCAGGACGATGTACATGAGCCCGGTCGCAAAGTTCAGGATCTCGTGCTTGAGCGCGAAATCCCCGCCGACGAGGTAGTTGGAGCTGAACAAAAACTGCATGTGGGCCTTGAACCACGACAATCCATCCGGATGGAGCACCTTGATCAAGTTATCCTCGATCCACTTCGCGAGGTGCCAGAGGTAGCTCCAAAACTTCACGGTAAAGAGAGCGACCGAGATGAGCAGGAGCCCCTGGAGGTTGTAGCGTGCGGCCAGGAGCGCAAAGGGAAGGAGCGCGTAGAGCCCGGAGAGTATGAGCGCCTGGAAAATCGGTAAGGCTGCTCTCACCACATACATCATAGGCGCGAAGGACAGGCTTTCGAGATCGAGGCCGAGGCCGCCTCCAAGGCGTGAGAGGCTCAAGGCGTCCTCGTCGTTGAGCGAGGGGATAAAGGCCGAGCCCGAAGGCGCGGTCGCGAGACTGGTCCCCACCACGCTTTTGAGTAACGCGTCCTCGACCTTCTCTTGCGTCAACGATCCTTCGAAGATCACAAACTCCGAGCTGAGATCGATCCCTTCGCCAAGCACCTCGGGCTCGATGACGCCAAGCAGCTTACCCCGGAGGCCCCGCTCGGGATTCGTCCACCAGTCGTTGCAAACGGGCCGGCCGATGTGCGCGGGATCGAGATCGGGCGGCAGCGGGTCGGGATATTCCGTGTCGCGGCTGCGGTCGAGCGGCCAGCCGCGGATCCCTTCGCGGGGCCGGAAATGGGGGTTGTCGTAGTACCCTGGGGTATCCAAGAGTGCGTGTGATCCGATCCACTCCAGATCATCGGGGCCGTGCTCCCCCAGGATCGCCGCCGCATCGGACTGCTCCCGCTCGAACCGCGCCCGCGCCGGGCGGTAGCAATAGCGCACGAACTTGTTCACTTCATTGAGGAGCTGCGGGTCCTGAATGCGGGTGCGGGCGATCTCCATCTGGAAGCCCGAGAGATCCGGGGGACAGCCGATATGGGCGATGGCCTCGCGGTTGATGCCAGAAGAGATCGCCATGATCCCCCACCACCACACGGGGACCTGTGCGGAGGTGGCGATCACATCGGAGAAGACCGTATCGAAGGTGGTCCCTGTGCTCCCTGGCGAGAAGGTCCCCGCGGGCCCAGAGATCGTGTCGCAAGGCTTCTTGTACGTAAGCACGGACGCATTCAAGTCAATCGCCGGGGCCGCGGCGAGCACCACCACGCTGAAGGCGATAAAGAGATCGACTTCCATACGCTTGACGGAGGTGGTCGCCGCATCGCGGGTCTCCTGGCTCGTGATGGGCCCGATGATGTTCAAGAGCAAGATGAACAAGAACGGCAAGTAGGCGAGTCCGGTGCCCGTCAGGATCTCCCACAGGTGGTTGTACTGCTGCCAGCCGAAGAGGGCGAGAAAGAGCTCGAAATAGGATTCGACGGTCATGCCCAGAGGTGAATGAATTTGCCTACCACGTTCTGCCCGAGCAGGAGCTCGAGCACGACCAGCCAGGCGGCAACGGTCCAGCGAGCGCCCAAGAGGCGCTGGAGTTGGTCCTCCGTCCAGTGCCGCCAGCGCGCCAGGTTTTGGCAGAAGACGGGCCAGAAGCCGATCAGGGCCACGGAGAGGGCGAGCCGCCAGAGAAAGAGCCACGGCCGCGCCGCTTCGAGCGCGCGCGTGATCGCCCCGGGGGACGCGGACCGATCCAAAGCAGGATCCCCAGCCCCACGGCCAGCGTGACCGTGAGGAAGGCCGCGCCCGCAGCGAGCCATCGCGTCACGCGCGTGTCACTCGGCCCAGGCTCACGGCCGCACGCTGCCCTCGTCGGCCGGGTGGGGATCTTGCCGCGGCACCAGCCCTTGGGATGCGGCGCGCTCGCGATGCTCATCCCGCAGCAGCAGATCGGCGGTGCGCGAGGCGATCTCACGCCGCACCCG
>JBOIEG010000781.1:0-1803 GCA_050740915.1 Gammaproteobacteria bacterium
CTGTTTCGTTCGTCGCTCCCTCGACTTCTCCACAGACGCAACACTCGATACGGGTGGGTGGCTAGCCCTTACCCGACAGGGACTCTCACCCTGCAAGATGCGCCGAGCTTTTCCCAGCGCGATAACGTTGGGAGTCTGACGTGTCACTCGTGCCTCAGTCGTGAAGAGCTTTCGAATCGCACCAATGTGCACCCTGATCCGATCTGTCACGCTTGCCCTTCTGGCGCTTCCCGTCTTGTTCCTGGTTTGTTCGTTCCTGGGTCCGTCTTTCCGTTTGCCCTTCGCCAGCAGTTGTTCGTCAAGACGGACGGTTGTACTCATGCGTCAAAGCATGTTGCTATAGCATTAGTATGTCAAAACCAGGCAGGCCAACGACCGGGACGCCCCCCGAAATTGAGGCGCATCGCCGATATCCTTCCCTTTGTGAAGGGCCTCGACCAGGAGCTCCGACAGGGTGGCGATTCATCGGCCACGCTCAAGCGTTTTCGCCGTCACAGAGGCGGGCAGGTGCTCCTCGTCCGCGAAAATCCAGAGATGAACCTCTTTGTCTACGACGCCAAGCGAGTCGTCATCTAGGGGGTCTTGATCGCCAAACTACGCCTCTACGCTCGACGTCGGTCGACCTTGCCGTCATACACTTGTGCGGCCAGGCGCCTCCAAGGGTCTCTACAGTCTCGGTCTCGTCAGCTCTTAAAGACTACCACGTTAATGCCGTCCTCGGCGCCCAAGTCATAGGTATTGTCGTTAAGCTTCTTGACCGTGCCGACCGTCTCCGTGACTTGGGCCGGCTCGGCTGAGGCGTTGATGACCACGGCATTACCGGCGCCGTCCGAAATCGCCAGAGTGCCGCCTTGGGGACGCGCGATCTCGAGGCCGTTCGAGGGCGAAACGATGCTGAAGTCAGCGTTGAGGTAACGGACCTTGACGGCTGAGGGGTCGGCGTTGGCCTCCACAAAGGCCTCCGCGGCGCTGAGCGCCCCTTCCTTAGCCCTCTTCGCGAGATTGCTTGCCGTCACCTTGGCCTTGGACGTGAGATCTTTGATTGGATCGCTCTCTGCGAGGCCTTTCAGCGTCCCGATCGCCTTGTCAAATTGCTCTTTCCAATTCATACGATACGCCCTTCCTTTCAATAAGGTTAAGACATTTGGCTGCCGCCCGGCATACTAAACCATATCTTTACAAACTTGAATCGCAAAACACATTCTGATCAATATCAGGGATCTTAGTCGCTACAGACCGGGCAAAAACGCAACTACTCGGTTCGGTAATAGACGCTTAGGGAGAAACAATTCGAACCTGCCCCCTTTTGCCCCTTTATTGATTGGGCCATCCCGCACCTCCGCTACCCTGCGGCTGTTCTCTGAGTGCGTTAGCGTGCGGTGGCCGAATGCCTTTTCAAGGCGCGTAGAGAGCCAGAACAGGACCCGGCCGAGCTTTGAGGTCGGCGGGTCAGTGTCAGGGAGGAGGGACCGCCGCACAAGCGACAGTCCGTCCCACAGGTCCGTTTCATAAGAGCGCGGCACCGCCGAGGAATAAGCTTGATGCAAGAGCGATATGGATTTCGGCAATCATGGCTTGCTCAGCCGCAACGTCTATGCTTCAGAAGTAACCGCTGGTGGACCAGTTTCCTAAAGCCGCGGGGTTGAAAGCCATCAGGTGAGATCTAAAAAGTCTTCATACGTTATCGCGCTGGGAAAAGCTCGGCGCATCTTGCAGGGTGAGAGTCCCTGTCGGGTAAGGGCTAGCCACCCACCCGTATCGAGTGTTGCGTCTGTGGAGGAGTCGAGGGAGCGACGAACGAAA
>JBOIEG010000782.1:0-3201 GCA_050740915.1 Gammaproteobacteria bacterium
CAGCAAACAGGTGGAAGGCCGGTGACGGTTCCCACCTGCGCGGAAGCGAGTGCAACCGAGGAACCGGATGCGGGAATACTGCACGTCCGGGTCTGTGCGGGGGGCGCCGGGTAACCGGCGTCCCTACCGCGGAAAATACGCAGCCGAGCAGTATTACGAACTCATCGTCTCTCCTGTCATCATACAAGAGTTTGCAAGCGCGAGCAGAAGGGACTTCCAAGTTAACGAAGAAAAACACCTTCAGTTTATAAAGTTTCTTGCGCGTACCGGAAAAATCGTTGCGCCCAAAGACATCCCAGACGTTATCAAAGAAGACCCGCCCAACAACCACATCCTTGCTTGCGCTCTCGCCGGCAAACGCGAACCTCATCGTCTCTCAAGACCTTGATCTGTTGCGACTCGAAACGTATGGGACGATCGGCATCATGAGTCCCATTGATTTTCTCAAGACGCTAAAGGGATTTAAAAAGGCAGCGTAAATAGGAAACAGAGCGCATGACCTCTTGCCGGCAGGTCTCCAAAATGCGGCCGCCTGAGAGGCGCTGTGGCGCGAGATCTCGAGTTGGGTAATACTTTTCGAGGTATCCCCTCCGGCGACCCGCGAGTGCACGCGCGCGCCTCCAAAAGAAAATAAAAAAAACACTACACTAGAGACCCAGCCCGCCTGTCCGCGGCGGCGCTGGTTCGCTTGAAGGAATTAGTCTCCCCCTGTGGGGCTGCTTATGTGTTTGTCCGCAAGGTGGGGGTGTGTGGGTTGCGCAGCAACCGTTTACCGGGGGCTCGCTCGGTGAAATACTGGGGTATTCTGTAGTCCTATCATGTTTGCCGCGGTCAATAATCGGCCCTGTTCGCTGCGTTGTTCCACTTGCGCTTTCTTGAAGGCGGTCTGGCCAACCAAGGGGATGTTAGGTTTCTTGCCAGCAAAAAGCTCCTCGATGGTGAGAAGTTGGATTTTCGGATATGTGCCGTAGTGGGTTGCCGACATCGACGCTCCAAGACCTCTGATGTATTTACCCCAAGTTTTTGATGCTTTCGTCACTGCATGCTAATAGAGATCCGGCCGATCTTCACCTTCTGGGTGGGCACTACTTGAGCGGCCTCCGGTATCGGCGTGTCCGCCTCGCCTGGGGGCGTAAGCGGACCGCGTGGCACAAACGTCACCGAGATGCTCTCTTCATTCCAGCGGCCTACGCCCTTAAGGGCACGCGCCGCCTCTGTGATCGCAAGCATGCGTTTGCCCCCCTGCGCGAGAGCGAACGGCGCCAGCGTGCCAACAAAGTGTGGACTGCGCGGATCGGGAGCTTTCTCCCCCGTAGGGAGATTGATATAGATCTGGTAGTAGACGCCCAGGTCTTCATCGTACTCAATCCCTTCGATGTTCAGGACGAGGGTACCGGCGACTCCCTCTCCAGCCGTGAAGCGGGTGATCTTCGGCCGGACCTCCTCCTTGATTGGGATCGAGAAACGCACGTAGCGGGTGGGGTGGAGATCGACTTCCGTCTCGATCGAGGAACCTAGCATCTCGCGCGCCGCTAGCCTCTCGGGCGCGGGCACAGCGGCGGGCGCCGCTCCGGCCGGATCGTCGTCGTAGCGGTAGTTCAATTGGGTCACCGTGTTAAGGATCCGGGCACCTGTCCGCGTGACCGGCTGCCCATTCTCGGTGAAGAAGGTAAACCGGGTATTCATCCAGCCCGTGTCGCTTGCCGGCGGGTTCGAGCGCCCACCGCCACGATCAAGCCAGCGCTTCCAGAGCCGGTCGATGTTGGCATGGTGGAGCCAGAAGATCGGATCACGGGCCGCCAGGATCACATTGCGCATCCAGCCACCAACGGCGCTGTGGACAACGTCGTGAGGCTGGTTCTCGAACTCTCCGTGCACATCGCTAGTGTGCAGTGGGCCAGCCATCTGGCCGCCGAAGCTGATGCCGTCGCCTGCGGGCGAAGAAAAGTTCGTG
Organism: Gammaproteobacteria bacterium; assembly: GCA_050740915.1. GTDB lineage: Bacteria > Pseudomonadota > Gammaproteobacteria > JBOHHR01 > JBOHHR01 > JBOHHR01. The sequence continues at coordinate 1,955 of JBOIEG010000782.1, forward strand.
AGTCTAAAGGCGCTCTCAAACGAGACTACGTCCGGCCCTAGCGGATTCCCGTTGTTTATCAGTCGACCGGACACATAGAGCGGGTTGTCGGCGTTGGCCGGCAAGCGGAAAGGCGACGGCAGGGCGCGCTGGGTGGCGGAGTTATAGTTCCAATACGGCAGAGCAAAGCCCGGAGGATTACCCGAGGCCCTCCGGAGGATCCGTTCGAAGTAGTAGAGGTACATCCGGTGCCACGATAAGAAGAAATAGCTACCGTGCTGGCAGGTGTTCCAGGCGGTCCGTAGCGGCCTGTCGGTTGTGCCATGGATGTTGGCCTGGTAGAGCCAGCCCGTTGGGTCCGTTGGGTTAATCGCAGACCGTCTCTGCATTTCCCTAATCCCATTCCTCAGCGCATTGATCTGGACTGTGGTCAACGTAGCGAAATCCCGCCGGACGAAGACCTGGGCCTGCGCCTCAGCCACCGGGACCAGGAGCATGAGAGCCAGCAAGCAGGCCCGAATGGCTTTCTGGGGAAACAATCTCCGTTTCATGACGCATCTCCTCCCGCTAATGCGTATTCCACCTGCCGCTTAGTCCAGCGGAAGGTTGCAATCTGTTGGCTATAAGATACAGAAAAATAAACGCCTTTCTTCTGAAGAGGCACCGTACTACGGGGCTCGTGAGCTGTCAAGCGCAGGCCAAGGGGGCGGTCGGTTCAGGGGCGGAACCGGAGGCGGTGACCCACGAGCGGACGTTTTCGCTCCCTTCCAGGTGTGGATAACCCCCGTGCTGTCATCTTGATAAAAAAGGTTATCACGATAGAAGGGGGGGATGAGGCAGGTGCGGAAAAAGGGGGCGAAAGGGGGAGTGGAGAAGGCCACTGAGGGCGCAGGGAGTCAACTGCCGACGGTGGTGCGGGGTGGGCGCATGTTGACGGCCGCCGAGGTTCAAGGTCTCGCGCAAGTACCGCCCGAGGCCGAGTGGTTTGCGAACATCGACAACCCACGCACGCGGCGGGCGTACCGGGGAGACATTCGGGAGTTCACGACGTTTGTCGGGATCGCGGAGCCCCTCGAGGGTAGTGTCCCTTAAATAACTTTACAGACTTTCCAGTGTTTGCTATAGTCTCGCTCATGCCGAACACCAGCGTGGCGATCAAGTTGCAGCCGGCTGAACGCACGCCGCTGGAGACATGGGGATCCGCACACGGAACTCCGCAACAGGGCGCGGGTCAAGATGGAGCAGATCAAGCCCGGATCCACCCTGCC
>JBOIEG010000783.1:0-2658 GCA_050740915.1 Gammaproteobacteria bacterium
TCGAGGAATTTAGGCAAGCCTGGAACCAAAATCCCAAGCCCTTCATCTGGACGGCCACCGTCGAGGACATCATCAAGAAGATCGAGTGGGCGCGGGTCAAGATGGAGCAGATCAAGCCCAGATCCACTCTGCCCCGAGGGAAAAAAGAAGGCGGCTTAACTGTAAAGTTATTTAAGGGACACTACACTAGGCGCTATCAAGAAGGCATTGGGCGAGTCCTAACAGGTTGATCCAAAACGGGCGCACCCGTCTGTCTTGAGTTGCGTGCGCGGGCTGCTCGTCCATCTGCTTGATATCTCTCGCAGCTCGTTCGCGGCGCCTTCGCTTCCAGCGTCGCCTTTTGGCGTGACTTCGGCGAAAAAGCCCACTGCTTCCGTACCATTCCGTTCGCGCCCCCACCCCCAGAGAGCTGGAGGCTTTGACTGCCCCGGATCATAATACGCCTGCTGAAGCTATTGACCCGCAAAGGCTATCTCCTTGAAGAACAGGCAATGACCTATCCGGCCGACACCGATCCGGATAGCGCGCTGGCGCCCCTGCAATCGGCGGCCTGCACCTATCGCATTGCGCTTGGCCCCGGGCGGGCCAAAGGTGCCGGCGGCGTGGTGGTGATGGCAAAGCAGCTGCGTGTCTTCAAGCCCACGCTTTACCGCCGTCTAAAACGCTACAATATCTCCGCTGATAACGCCGGAGGCCCCTCTTTTTCGGTGAAATCCGCGGTTTTTTCCCCTCGAGAAAACAAAATTGTGGTCTTTAGTTAAAGAGATTGCTAAACTGGAGCCGCTCTGGTATCTGCCATGCGATTTGATGACCTATGAGCAGGTGCTCGTTGTTATGTTTCGTTTCGGCGCCTAAAAACCTCAAGGAGGTCTAAGTCTCATGGGCAAAAAGCTTTACGTTGGAAACCTTCCCTACTCGGCTACCGAGAGTTCGTTAACAGAATGGTTCTCGAAAGCGGGAACCGTGGAATCAGCCCGACTCATCATTGATCGTGACAGCGGTCGCTCGAAGGGCTTTGGATTCGTCGAAATGTCGACGGACGAAGAGGCCAAGAAAGCCATCCAGGAATGGAATGGCAAGGAAGTTGAAGAGCGCGCCTTGACTGTGAATGAAGCCAGGCCCCAAGAATCCCGCTCCGGTGGAGGAGGTGGTGGACGTGGCGGCTTCGGCGGTGGTGATGGCGGCGGAGGCCGTGGCGGCTTCGGCGGTCGCGGTGGTCGTGGCGGTGGCAGAGGCGGATACTAATCCGCTGACGCAACATCGCTTCTTCAGCGACTCTGCATCATTCGTCAAACATCAATTAGACCTACCCGTTTAGTTTGCACCAACCTAGGTCATGTGGGGGGGCATATGCCCCCCACTCTAGCCATATCGGAAAGTATATTTGAAGACGTTTCCGCTATTTAAGGATTTAACCATTCCCGAATCCATGGGTAGTGCCCTGGAGGAAATGGGTTTCACCAGTCCGACTCCCGTTCAGCAAGCTACGATTCCCGCCGCCTTGGAAGGAAAAGACATCTTGGGGACCGCGCAAACCGGCACCGGAAAAACCGAGGCCTTCGGTATCCCGATCCTCGCTTCCCTTTACAAACACTCGGGCAAAGTGGCTCTGATCCTCGCTCCCACGCGCGAGCTCGCGGCTCAGATTTAGAAAGTCCTCCACCAGATGTCCAAGGGATCCAGTCTCGTCAGCACGTTGGTGGTGGGAGGGGAATCCTTTCAGCGACAGGCCCTGGATCTTCGCGAGGGCGTCGATTTCATCGTCGCGACACCCGGTCGTTTGAACGATCATCTCGAGCAGCGGACGGTGAGCCTGTCGAAAGTGGGATACCTGGTTCTCGATGAAGCGGATCGCATGCTGGATATGGGCTTTCTTCCCCAAGTCCATCAGATCGAGAAGCACCTGCCCAAGAAGCGCCAGACTTTACTTTTTGCCGCGACCTTGCCCACTGAAGTGATGGCCTTGACGAAAACCCTGCTTCGCAATCCCGTGCGGGTTGCGATTGGCCAGATTTCTCAGCCCATCGCGCAGGTAAAGCAGCAGACCATCCGCACCACCATCGAATGCAAGACCAACGTAATCTTGAAGGAGATGGAAACTCGTGCCGGTCGCATTCTCATTTTCACCCGCACCAAGTCGCGGGCCGAGCGACTGGCCCGCCTCTTCAACAACAAGGGCCACAAGGTGGTTCATCTTCACGGAGGGCGAAGCCAGCACCAGCGCAAGCAGGCGTTGGATCGCTTTCGCAACGGTTCCCATCGCATCATGGTGGCCACTGATCTGGCCGGGCGAGGGATTGATGTCGTCGATATCGAGCATGTCATCACTTCGACGTGCCGGCGACGAGAGATGACTACATTCACAGGATCGGGCGCACCGGAAGGTGCGGAAAAACCGGATTCGCGCTGAATCTGTTAACGGCGCAGGACAGAGGCGGCGAGCAAATCATTTCGGGGCGAAATCTAGTGTAGTGTCCCTTAAATAACTTTACAGACTTTCCAGTGATTGCTATAGTCTCGCTCATGCCGAGCACCAGCGTGGCGATCAAGTTGCAGCCGGCTGAACGCACGCCGCTGGAGACATGGGGATCCGCACACGGAACTCCGCAACAGGGCGCGGGTCAAGATGGAGCAGATCAAGCCCGGATCCACCCTGCC
>JBOIEG010000784.1:0-1347 GCA_050740915.1 Gammaproteobacteria bacterium
GGAACCAAAATCCCAAGCCCTTCATCTGGACGGCCACCGTCGAGGACATCATCAAGAAGATCGAGCGGGCGCGGGTCAAGATGGAGCAGATCAAGCCCGGATCCACCCTGCCCCGAGGGAAAAAGGAAGGCGGCTTAACTGTAAAGTTATTTAAGGGACACTACACTAGCGACAGTTTTTGTCTGCCTTCAACCGCCGGTTACGTTCATGTGGCGGAAAATGACAGGCTTGGCCTGGAGATTGAAATCGTGCCCCTTCGGCTTGATCTGCATGGCATCTTGGATCGTGTGCTTGAGCCGCTCCGAATCGCCCGGGTGCGCGCGCAGCACCCGGCGCAGATCGACCGAGTGCTCTTGTCCCAGGCACAGCAACAGCCGGCCCTCGGCGGTGACGCGAACGCGGTTGCAGCTGGCGCAGAAATTGTGGCTGTGGGGGGAGATAAACCCTACCCGAGTTCCCATTTCCAACAGGCGAAAATAGCGCGAAGGTCCTCCCGTGCTTTCTGTGGTCGGCACCAGGGTAAAGTGCTTCTCCAGCTCGTGGCGGATGCCATCGCTAGGACAGTAGGCTTCGGCCCGATCATGCTCTCCGATCACCCCGAGCGGCATCTCTTCGATGAAGCTGATATCCATGCCCAGCGCTGCGGCAAACCGGGCAAGCTCAACCACCTCGTCGTGATTGCGGTTCTTTAGGATCACGGAATTGATCTTCAACCGTTCAAAGCCGGCGGCCAACGCGGCTTCAATTCCTCCCAGAACCTGATCCAGATCCCCCACCCGGGTTAGGCGTCGGAATCGATCCGGCCGCAAGCTGTCGAGGCTGATGTTTAGCCGCTTGACACCGGCGGCCCTGAGCTCGCAAGCCATGCGGCTAAGCTGTGAGCCGTTGGTAGTCAGCGCGAGTTCCTGTACGCCCGCCAGGCGGCCGATTTGCTCCAGTAAATAAAGCACATTCCGGCGCACCAATGGCTCGCCCCCGGTGATGCGGATCTTGTAAACCCCCAGCTCGGAAAAGGCCCGCGCTACCAGAGCAAGCTCTTCCAAAGTGAGGATCTGTGCTCGGGGCACAAACTGCATGTCCTCTTCCATGCAATAGACACAGCGGAAATCACAGCGGTCGGTGACGGAGATCCGCACATAGGTAACCGTCCTGCCGTAGCGATCGATTAGTTTTGGGGAGGTGCTTACCGTCATGACCTTATAGCGTTGCTGGAAGCGATTATACGTTATCGCGCTGGGAAAAGCTCGGCGCATCTTGCAGGGTGAGAGTCCCTGTCGGGTAAGGGCTAGCCACCCACCCGTATCGAGTGTTGCGTCTGTGGAGGAGTCGAGGGAGCGACGAACGAAA
>JBOIEG010000785.1:0-3102 GCA_050740915.1 Gammaproteobacteria bacterium
CCCCATGTCTCCAGCGGCGTGCGTTCAGCCGGCTGCAACTTGATCGCCACGCGGGTGGTCGGCATGAGCGAGACCATAGCAATCACTGGAAAGTCTGTAAAGTTATTTAAGGGACACTACACTAGCATAGTGCGGATGAGCAGGCTGCGGTGCCGGCATTGCGGCGGCGCCCGTAACATCGCCTCCAACACCGAACGGAACATGAACGGCGAAAGGCAGGGCCAGAGCTGATTGGTGCTGCTGGCAATGCGCCCTTGCCAACGCTGCATGCGCATCATCAGATAAACATTGTCGATCTGGAGAGTGTTCGGGAGTTCCTCAAGTCCCGCGTTCGTGCGTTGCACTAACCCAGCAAAGTGCGAGAGCAGATCGATCCGTTTCTCCGCGGCAAACCAGGTGAAACAGGAGCCGCTTGGCGCGAAACGTCGCCGTGCGACGGCATTGGCATCGATAACGCTTCGCTTTCCCGCTTGCGGCCAAAGCAGATCCCACCAATAGCCGCGCGCGATCTCCGCAAAGGAGCCGTTCAGGCTGATATCAAAGCGCGTCGCGAGTTGCTGATGGATGCGCATGATGCGAGCATACTCAATCGCATCGTACTCGCCATCGGTTAGCGGCACAGTGGCTTTCAAGTCATCCAAACCTACCGGGCCGTCAAGCACCGAATGTACGTGGGGCAAATGCGCCAGCGCCGCGAGTGCTTTAGAGATCCGCACATCGGCGCTGTGTTGATCCCCCGAGATGGTGGTCGAAAACGGCACCCCGGATCCCATAAATGCCGCAACCAGTGCGCGCGAATCGTAGCCACCTGTGAGGTCACAGACCGGATTGGGAAAGGTCTTTCCGATCCTGGCAGCCGCACTGACCAGGGTTTCCCACAGATGGGAGGGCGCTGCGCTGCTCTTTAACGGTCTATCGGCCGTGTTTGTGATGTCCCAGTATTTATCGGCACGTCTGAGCTTCCCATCAGAAAACACACACACTGAGGCGGCTGCGAGCTTGCGCACTTCCTGATAGATCGTCCGATCGTCGTAAACGGTGCCGGTACACAGGTACTCCTGGCAGGCCAGCGGGTCCAGGCGAAAATCGGAAAGCCCCGCGAGCACCGAAGAAGAGCTAGAAACGGCGATACCGGCCTCTAAGAGACGCACAAAACAATGACAGCTGCCGATAATGTCGGTAATGACCAGCACCTCTTGGGTACGGCCATCGCCGATGGCGATACAAAAAAAACCCTCAAGGGCTCGCGCCAGATCGAGCGCCCCTGTTTGCAAATACGCGTGCAGCAAACGCGGCTCAGAGCCGCTCGCGTAGCCATCGCCATGAAACCATGGCCCAATGGCGAGCAACCAGCTTCCGCTCTGCCCGTCGCTCGCAATAGCCGAGCCTGAACCGTTGCGGTGCGCAAAGACAGCCGCAGAGGCCCAGGGTTTCGTAACGTCATTGATTTGGGGAGTGGACCTGGCGCGACTTGCGCTTTTGATCGCAGCGCGAAAAAGGCCGGAGGCCAAGATGCTATCTTTTTGCGAGGGGATTACGACAACAAAGCTGGCCATCTCGGCTGAAGGGCGTCGGGCAGACTTGGGTCAGCCGTTCAGATCCCCGTGCGGCGCTTAGAAACAGCATTTCCGCGCGCGCCCAGACGTGTCTTGACAGTCGAGGCAGCGGGTATTTTATCAAGCGCCTTTGGAGCATCGACATGCAACGCTTTCTCAAGAAGGGAGCGGTTCAACACCACTAGGGCCAGCAAATGATAGTAGAAATCGAAATAAGCCAAACCCAAAAATGCGCCGCCCACGGCGTAGCCCACCAGGCTCACCTGGGTCATCGCCGCCAGATCGCGGTGCCATTTCATCTCTACCCGATCGGGAGTGTTTCTTATGATCCAACTACCTGCGCGCAAAGCTAAATACCCAAGCAAAAGAAACAGCGCAAGCCCTGCAAACCCGTGCTCGCCTAAGATCTCAAAATAGACGCTGTGGGCATCGTGGAAATCATCGGGTACCGGGGCGTACTTGAGGAACCATTCCGGTCTGAACGCTTCGAACCCTCCGCCGACCATAGGCCTGTCCTGTGCCAGGTTGTAAGCGAAATTCCAGGCATTGATCCTACCCATCGCCGATCCATCCTGTTGATAGTCTTTGATCGATGCCATGCGTTCCCACCACTCGGCTGGCATAAAGGCGATCAGTAGAGGGAGCACCATCACCACCGAGGCAAGGAAAACAAATTTCCGCTCGCTCTTTAAGGCTAAAGCCATAACCATCGATCCGGCGGCTAAAAGAGCTCCACGGGAATATGTCGCGAGGATCGTTAAGGCGGTGAGCAACATGGCAACTAACAGCGCGCGCCGCACCCATGGGCGTTCAGCACTCAACCTAAGGTAATACATCAACGGCACCGTCATCACCAGCGCCAGTCCGATCTCGTTATTCCCCCCGATGAAGCTGCCTTCGGGCCCCCATACCTTGTAATTGCCGCCTGTGAGCAGAGCGAATACGCCGCCTTTCACCCCGTAGAACCCCAGCGAGAGGACGATGACCCAGACTAAGGCGTCCAGGCGTATTCTCGTCGTCATCACGATCAGGATGACAAATGCGATGAGCTGGATCTTCAAAACTTTGCTCAACTGCTCGTGGGCGTCTTCCGGCACCAAGGCAAAAACCGTCGTTAAACACATCCACAAAACGAATACGAGCCACACGGCGGTCAGAGGCGTCCAGGGAATGCGTTTCGGTTCTCGGGAAAAAACCAGACTCACCAGCAAGGTAGCGCCCACCACGGCGGCGACTGGAAAATCGTATACAAAACCCCATGTGAGTCGGTGGGGGTTCATATAACTGATCCAGGACCACAGCAAAACCCCGACGTACGGCCATCTCAACACAAACGGAATAGCGCCAAAGATGATCGTCATAACCAGGATATCGCGCATCGGTTGTCACTTGCGAGCAAAGCTGCAAAATCAATCACTCGATCGTTATCGCGCTGGGAAAAGCTCGGCGCATCTTGCAGGGTGAGAGTCCCTGTCGGGTAAGGGCTAGCCACCCACCCGTATCGAGTGTTGCGTCTGTGGAGGAGTCGAGGGAGCGACGAACGAAA
>JBOIEG010000786.1:0-3300 GCA_050740915.1 Gammaproteobacteria bacterium
TGCGTTTGGCAAAAAACGCTTCCATTTCCTGGTCCGGCACAAATTCGCCGCGTTTCGCTTGCGCCAGTCCTGTTTCGATTTTTCCAACCACCAGTCTCTCGTCTTTTATGTATAACTCAATTGCCTCGTTGGCAAGGTCCGATCGACTGCGATGGGTTGATTCTGCAAGTTTATCTAACGCAGCCCCGAGCTCGGGCCTGATCTGTATCGCCGACATCGCGTTGCTCTCGTTGGATTGGGTGAATGGATATTTAAGTCTAGCGAGATGAGGTTGGATAGGCAACATATGCAAAACGAGCAAGATCTAATGCCACGTGGGGCCTAGTAGCGGTGGAAAAGGCGGGGGAACAGATGGTAATCACAAGCTTGGAATTGCCGGTCTAGGGCCAGATTGGAGATCGGAGAGAGGGAAATAGTTGAGTCATACTGCTTTCCTCTACAGTGCATCGTAGAGTAACCGAATGGCGCCGAACGCCTGTGTTTTCCGATAGTAGATGTCGTCGGCGGTGATCAGCGTCGTTTGGGGCACACTCAATGCCACCGCGTGATAGAGAACCAGTGCCTCGATCTCCGTCCCGGTGAGCTGGCGGTCGGGCATGGTTCCGTCCATAAGGCCCTTGGGATAACCGGCAGCGATCTCGGCGTCTGGGTCGAGGATAGCGCGGGCCAGGTAGCCGCGATCGCGCACGAGCGTGCGCCCGTCGGCCAGCGTGACCTCGGTCCCGGCGAGATCCTTCCAGCTCGGCCCCACCCCTTGGGCGCCTTCGGCGCCTTCGAAACCGCTAGCGGTGGCCCGGCTGCGGGCGCTTCTTCCACGGCGAGCGCAGCAGGGCTGGGTCCGCATAATGCGGCGGTAACCAAAAGGATCACGAACAGACCCGCAGATCGGGCATGAATTCTTGGCTATTGTGGGCATTTTTTCCTTTCCTCTAGAAGGCCGGCGGTAAGGCTCCGGACGAAACAAGGGCATTATTATAAGCGCATGATGTTTAGATAAAACTGCGACAAATTGTCGCACCCGACCGAGCCGCTGTAATTCCACACCGACTCACCCGGCATGGATTACATGCGCGGCAATCGGCCCCGTGACTCCACCCCCTGCGGCAAGGCATTCCGAAATTCAGAAACGGACCGGCGCCGGATTGACACGTATTCCGTGTACACATATTATGAACTCTCGACTGTGGCACTGAAGCTCCATGAACATCACCCTATCCATTGATGAAAAGCTTGCAGAGCAGGCGCGTTTGATCGCCAAGTCCATGGGCAAGAGCTTGAACCAACTGGTACGCGACCACCTGGAACAACTGACGCGCCAGGACGAGGCGCGAGAGGAAATCGCCGAATTGCGGCGCCTGAGCGCGGAAGGCCAGGGGCACTCCCAGGGCTGGCGTTTTGACCGCGACGAGTTGCATGAGCGCTCGTAGCTTCCTCGACACCAACGTTCTGGTCTATACGGATGACCACGATACTCCCCACAAGCAGCGGGTGGCGCTGGACCTCGTGGAACAATTCCGCCTGCAACGCACCGGCGTGGTTTCGACCCAGGTGCTGCAAGAGTATTTTGCGGCCGCCACCCGCAAGCTTAAGGTGCGGCCCGACCTTGCCCGGCGCAAAGTGGAGATCTTCGCCCATCTGGATCTCGTGCACGTGGATCGGGACCTTATCTTGTCCGCCATTGATCTCCATTGCCTGCACGTGGTGTCGTTTTGGGATGCCTTGATCGTGCGCGCGGCGCTCGCGAGCGGATGCACAGTCCTGTTGAGCGAGGATCTCCAACCCGGACAACGCCTCAACGGGTTACAGATCGTTAATCCCTTCGCTTAGCCCCAGCGTGAAAATCGCACCCGCGCATCGTCGGCGCGCGGGACGGCCTTACGCGCGTTCATCAGGAGGGAGAGCCAGGGTGGGGGTTCAAGCTCAGAACTCCATTCGGATCGAACCCAATACCGTTAATGGTTCCCCCGGCAGTATGTCGGCGTCATTGCTGCTGGAGGCGAAATAGCGCTTGTCCAGCACGTTATCGACATTGATCTGGGCCGTGACACGAGAGGGGCCAAGCTCCCAAGTATAGGCCGCAAAAGCGTCAAGCCGCACATAGCCCGGTAATTGGAATGTGTTGGCAGCATCCCCCTCTACCCGACCCACTGCATAGGCCCCGGCACCGAGGCTCAAACCTCGTAGAGCCGCTTGCGTAAACTAGTACTTCAACCACACACTCCCATTATGCCGAGGAACGTTGCTCAACCGATTGCCTTGCAGGTCGGAATTGTCCTTGGTGATGCTCGCTTCCGTGTAGGCGTAAGTCATGATCGTGCTCAGCCCTTCTGTTAACTGGCCAGCGACATCGAGCTCGATGCCACGACTGCGGGCCTCACCAATGGGTATTGAAAACCTGCGGTCTTCGGGATCGTCCGTGAGGATGTTCTCCTTGGTCAGGTGGTAAAAAGCCAGGGTGGAGCTAAGCGCGCCGTTGAAGAATTCTGTCTTGACCCCGAGCTCGTATTGCGTCCCGGTTTCGGGATCGAAGGGCTCGCCGGTTCTCGACATGCCAAAGTTATCGGATCCGAACGACTCCGTATAGCTCCCGTACAGCGATAACCATGGCCAAGTCAGATAGACCAGGCCGGCCCGTGGACTGAATCGGCTCTGCGCGATCCCTGCGCTACTCTCAAGCTGGGCTTGCGCGTCCGCCAGCGAGGTGTTCGTATAGCCAGACCTCTCGTCGGTCCAATCATACCGACCCCCGCCGAGGATTCGGACGTGCTTTCCGATCTCGATCTGGTCCTGAAAGTATCCTCCGTTAAACTCGCTTTCTCGAACGAAAAAGTTGTCCGGCCTGGCCGACTTGATCGCGCCAATGTCAATGCTGCCATGAATTGGATTGAATATATCTAGAGCAGGGATAAAGACTTGACTGAAATTATTGCCGAACCAATTGGCATCCGACTCAAAAAGGTTGTAGTCGGTCCCGATTACACATAGCGACTTAAATAATGGCGCATAGTCGTGCCAATTGTTTATTTGGCCTTGCCCAGAGTCTGAAGCGCTCGCACACGGCATTCATGATGTCGTCGAGGGTTGGGAAGTGTCGATTGTGGGTAGCCAAACGGCGCGCAAGCTTCCAGACCCGTTCGATGGGATTGAGGTCTGGACTGTATGGCGGTAAGAACAATAGCGTGAGCCGTTTGCGCCGCTGGTTCAACCACGGTTGGAGTACTCGGGCGTGGTGGTACTTGGCGTTGTCCAACACCAATATCAAGCGCTTGCTGGGCGAGCGATGCTTGAGCAACAACTCCA
>JBOIEG010000787.1:0-1885 GCA_050740915.1 Gammaproteobacteria bacterium
GATATCTGCTTCTCCTTCCAGGGATTTCGCCTACGCGGCGGCCACACCGACGAGCATAAGGACGGCTGGGGCATCGCTTTTTTCGAAGGCCGCGGCTGCCGGCTGTTCCTGGATTCCAAACCGGCGGCGCATTCTCCGGTAGCGGAACTGGTGCGCGACTATCCGATCCACTCATTGAACGTGATCGCACACATCCGCAAGGCCACGCGGGGTTCGGTGGCCTTAGAAAATACCCACCCGTTCATGCGGGAGTTGTGGGGCCGTTATTGGATCTTCGCCCATAACGGCACCTTGCACAATTTTAGCCCCCCGCCCGGGGATCGCTATCGGCCGGTCGGACAAACCGACAGCGAACAGGCGTTCTGCTTTCTGCTGCAAAACCTCTGCGAGCGTTTTAGCGGAACGGAACCGCCGGCAGCGCACCTCGTCCTCGCGCTCCGCGAGCTGACCTCGGAGATCGCCGCGCACGGAGATTTCAATTATCTCCTCTCCAACGGCGAGTATCTATTCGCCCACTGCGCGACGAGGCTGAATTACATCGTGCGTAAGACACCCCTTCCAAACGGCGCACCTCATGGATCAGGACATCACCGTCGATTTCGGCGATGCCACGACCCCCAATGATCGCGTCGCCGTGATCGCCATCCAACCACTCACCGACGATGAGACCTGGACGACGATGGCACACGGTGAGTTGCTGCAATTTCACAACGGCGAGCCCCGCCAGGCCGTCATCCCATGATCGGTGGCCGGTGGGACCGCCTTGGTGGGGTTATATCGCCTGCCGGCAACTCATCTGCCCCGGTGGCGTCGTGGTTCTTCTTGTCAGTGGTTCTTGTCGATCGAGTTCTTTTGTATGTATCAAGGCCGTTAACCTAAGCGCTGTAACCCTGGACCTGTAAGGAGGGCGGTATGCATCTATCAAGTCTCGAGGTCCGATGGTTTTGGAAGGGTGAAGTCGAAACGCACCCAGGCCTCAAGTCAGTATTCGAACGCTTCGAGCCGATTGAGAAGCGCTCCGATGTCCAGGACGTCCGCTGGAGCAAGGCGCGGGACGATGTGTACCTGATCGTGCCGTCGGCTGAGGATCTCGGCATCAAGTGGCGGGAGGGCGAGCTGCAGACCAAGGGGCGCCGAGCGATCCTCGGCAGCATGGTTTTCGGCGATCGCCTTCGAGGCGTGGTGGAACAGTGGACCAAGTGGTCGCATGAAGGACCCGATGTGATACCTCCTTCAAGCCCTTGTTCTCTTCCGGCGACACAAAGACGGCGATCACAGTGTGGAAACATCGCGCGCTTCGCAAAGTGCGACTGGACCCATTCGGGCACGCCCAGGAGGTGCCGGATTCGGAACACATCGACCGCGGTATGAACTACGAGCTCACCGATATGAAGGTTAACGGCACACCCTACTGTTCGCTCGCGTTCGAAGCGTTTCCGGACGACAGCGAAATGCCGGAGCAGTTCACGCAGCTGGTCACGGGATTCGTGGCCGGTTTTGATCCTGCGACGTTCGAGGGTGCCGAGTCGAAGGCGTACCCGGCTTGGCTGGACCAACTCGCGCGCGGCGTGTCCGCCCGGCTCGTCGTGTGAGTTGACAGTCGTCTCGACCGGTGGAGGTCGATCAGGAGCTTATGTCGGGGACGCCTACAACCGTGGATCGGCACCAGGACGCATACGAGCCTTCGTGCCACGGTGGATAAAACTCTATTCGTTGATATGACTTCTGCTGTCAAGGGTTGCCTCCTGTTTACCTAAGAAAAATCGGCTCCTCAGCAAAATTTGTGGGTAGTTTTCTACTTGATAGACCCCATGGAGTTAAGGGCGTCTGAGGAAAACAACGATTCTGACGCAAGTCCTACAGGCTCTGGCTGTGGATATATGGA
>JBOIEG010000788.1:0-1285 GCA_050740915.1 Gammaproteobacteria bacterium
GACATCATCAAGAAGATCGAGCGGGCGCGGGTCAAGATGGAGCAGATCAAGCCCGGATCCACCCTGCCCCGAGGGAAAAAAGAAGGCGGCTTAACTGTAAAGTTATTTAAGGGACACTACACTAGGATCAAGGGTGAGGACGTCACTGTTGCGCATTAAGACATGCCCATCCACCACGACTGTCGTGACATCGTTGGCTCTGGCGGCATACACCAGGTGCGAGATCACATCGTACAGGGGGGTCAGATGCGCTCTATTCAGACGCACCTGGATCAGATCGGCCTGGCGACCAACAGTGATGGCGCCGATACGGTCACCGAGGTCGATGGCCTCCGCACCCCCAAGGGTCGCCATACGCAGCACCGTGGCAGCCGACATCGTGGTAGGGTCAAGCGCAACCCCTTTATGGATCAGGGCCGCGAGGTGGATCTCCTGCCACATATCCAGATTATTATTGGAAGCGGCGCCATCAGTCCCCAGGCCAACCGCCACGCCAGCAGCAAGCATCTAGGGCACTGGCGAGAAGCCCGAGGCCAGTTTCAGGTTCGACGTCGGGTTATGAATGACGCCCACCTTGCGCTGGGCCAGGAGGGCGATTTCCCTCTCATTTGGCCAGACCACATGAGCGGCAATGATCCCTGGCCGCAGAAACCCAATGGCTTCGAGATGCCGCACCGGACGGTTGCCGAAACGCGTCAGCACGTCACTGACCTCCGCCTGGGTCTCCGCCACATGAATGCTGATCGGGACGTCATGCTGCCGCGCCGCTTCCAGGGCTTCTACCAGATGCTCCGGCGCTACCGTGAATGGGGCATGTGGACCAATGGCCGGGGTGATCCGTGGGTTCCGCCCTTTCCACCGCTGCACAAAATCCACCGCCGCTGCAAAGGCATCGTCCCACCCGGTAAAGCCCGGGCTGGGAAAGTCAATGGCGGCCGAGGCGATAATCGCCCGCAGCCCGCAGGCGTCGACCACTTCGGCAATGACGTCGGGGTGAAAGTACATATCGACAAAGGTCGTCGTCCCCCACGAATCATCTCCCAGCAGGCCAGCTGGGTGCCCGTGCGAATAAACTCCGCATTGACAAACATGCCTTCGGCCGGAAAGATAAAGTCATTAAGCCACTCGATCAGCGCTAGATCGTCGGCAATGCCGCGGCGTACTAAACCGCTCGCGCGGTAGTTAGTGTAGGGAGGTGTTTGCCAGTTCTCGCTGAGTTTGCGTAGCTGTATAGCAAGATGGGTCTGCCCTGTGTTGAGGTTGTTGTTGCCACACACCAACCAAC
>JBOIEG010000789.1:0-4216 GCA_050740915.1 Gammaproteobacteria bacterium
GCGCCTGAAGTGGCGGCAATGACCGGATAACGGGGCACAAAGTCCCCGAGACTCGTCGTTTGGGGCGAATTGGCGGGTTTTGCGAGGGCTAGGCGACATTCCACCCGCGCTTGTCTCACCGGCGCCAGTATCCCCTCTCGGCGGCTTATCGCCGCGAATATCGAAAAATTCACAACCTCTGAGTGACGGTAAAGATCCCTTTGTGGTTGAGCCTCTTTCGATCTTTCTCCGTCATGTTGGCCAGAAGGCTAAGGTCGTCCTTCTCCGAAGCCTTCTGCCTGCACCGAGCTTGATACTCGCATTCAGGACAATGACGGTTCAGGATGAGGTCAGGCGGTGATCCGCTAGCCAACAATGAAGCTATCTCCCCGCGAACTCTTCGTGCTTCCGCGGCCAAGGGTGCAACCTTAACTTCCACGGCAGCGTGCTCGCTTCCGTGGATGATCTTGCCAAAACTAACATCGCGTCCCAAGGCTTCGGACAAGACGATGGCATCAAAGGTCAGCTCTAGCCGGTCATGTCTGGTGAGCTTGTTGAGAAAGACGAACCGGAGGGGGACGCACTGAACTGGTCTGCCTGGACGCTGGGGAGCGCGCTCCACTGCTTGAATTCGCGACTCCATCGTTGTGGTTTGCAACTCCACGTCTAACGCCAGTCGCCATGTGCTGGCTCTGAGTCTGCTCGGGACAGAAGGGCCGACCAGGAACTCCGCCCCTGGAAACTCTGCTTGCAGTCTCTTTACGGTGTCAACGCGGTAGAGCGTATCCTCCGTATGCAACCATTGGGCATATGCAGTGCCCGTCCCTTTCTCATCGACGAAACGCAGGTGGCATTTTGTCGGGCATTTTAGAAAGGCTTCAAAAAGCTGAGCGGAGACTCTCATGAAGCTCTACCAATAGTGGAAGCTCCTGCTCGCCGCCGAGACCCGTTCGATAAACGCTCGATCGTCGAATAGCCGAAAATACATCACCCGTCTTCCGGAGATAGGGTGATTTCATTTCTTCGGTAAAGGCGGTAAAGGGGCCACATTCGATTAACTTGCCCAGGCCATAGCGGATATCCGCCTAGCCCTGAGTCAAGGTCAACCGCTGGGTAACGCCCGCGAAAAACCTTCCGCCCAATCACCGAAGGCCCCGCCCTGGCCATCGGTGAACAGCTTGCACCAGCCCGCCGTGTTGCCGTTGCGCTTGCCGATACCGGGAAAGCGGTAGAATTTACCGGTTCGACCTCCTTCGGTGGCTCAAGCCCTGAGGATCGCATGATGTTGCAGAATTTTTCTGTGGCGGCGCTATCCATCGCGTATACCCCCTTGAGCTGCAGGTATGAGCTGCAGATAGTCGTCAACGCGACCGCCAGCGCCAGGTCCTGAAAACGCCAGTAAGGGTTCACCCAGCGTTTGCCGCCCTTCTCGTGGGGGCTCTTCATGTTTAAGGCGGCGACATGGGCAGCAAACATCGTATCGCGATTGCCAATCGGTGTCCCTTTGCGCTTTCCCGTAGGAGCCTGCCGCGCCCTGTCAGGGCCGGCATGGGTCCTACGCTCGCTACGCTGGCTCCTTAGCCGACGCCAGCCGCGACTCGCTCTGTCGGTGCGTGTGGAAAAAGCGCACCATCTCCTGCGAGGCATCAGGCCCCCTGGGATCGGTAAACGAGCCATTCGGACTCCCGCCTGACCATCCATGGCTTGCCCCGTGAACCAGCCACTGTTCCATGACGGCCTGACCGTTCGCCTCGCGATAGATGGAACGGGTGTAGGCGTGCCCATCGGGTGCTTGTGCCCGGCTCACGGTGACGCGCAGGTCCGACCCCGCCACATTATCTGGCCCTCCACCTGCCCGGATCGTCGCCCATTGCGCGAGCACCTGGTCCCCGTTGCGGGGGTGAACTGTGGTATCCCCATCCCCGTGAAACACGATCGTCGGGACCACCCGGGCACCTGTCCCCGCCGCTGGGAAGCGGCTGTCCCGCGCTTGCGTGGCGCTCGGCCCTCCGTGCTACATCGCGGCGAGTGCGGAGGGGAGATCGTAGGCGGCACCATAGGCGAGACCAGAATGGACGCCGATGGCGGCATAGAGATCGGGGTAGCTCATCCCCATGATCGCGGCCATCGCTCCGCCGGCCGACAGTCCGACCACGTACACCCGCTGCGCATCCACGTGGTAGGTGCTCATGATCTGGCGCGTGATGCCGGCAAGGATGGAAGGTTCGCCATGATCCCGGTGTTGGTCGGTCGCCTTGAACCAGTTCCAACATTTGGACTAGTTGGCGGTGATCGCCTGTGCAGGATAGACAACCAAGAACAGTTCCCGCTCTGCGAGTACATTCATACGGGTGCCAGCGGCGAAATCCTCTGGGGTCTGGGTACAGCCGTGGAGCATGACGACCAGAGGCAAAGCTTGCCCGCGATAGCCATTGGGGATGTATAGCTTATAGGTGCGGGTTCCAGCTTGGCTGATATAGGACCCATCGAGAAACTGTCCCCCTGCCCAAATATCGCTGCGTGCCTGCTCCGGCATGGGCATGGAGAGTCCACCAAGTCCGCCGTGAGGTGAGCGAAGCGTAGCATGGAGGCGAGTAGCCCATTCGGGTACGGACGGCGTGGACCCGGCACGTTCGCGACCGGGTGTGCGCCGGAGGGCGGAAGGTGCGCCGCTATGCTGATCCACACGAAGGTCTGCTCCGCTATCGGTCCGCTCGGTGGAGGCACTCCCGCACTCATGCGGTGACACCGCAACGTCAGGCGGTGGTAGCGTTATTACTGCGCCGCTACGCGTTTGCGGGTCTGGCCGCTGTCTCGCCGCTTCTGGGGACAGCGGAGCCTCATCAAAGACATTGAAGGGGACGTCAACGGGTTCATCGGCGGTACGCGAGGTAGCGTCTGGCGCAACCATGCCTCGGAACATGCGCTGGATAACAGCGGTGGCCTCGATGAGCTGGCCCGCGCGCGTGAGTCGGGTGGCTTCCGCCATCCCAGTGCCTATTCTGTCATTCATAATCCATGGCCTCCTTCGGGTGTGATGCTGTTTAGGGCACTTCGATTAATTCGAAGTGCCCGGCGGTATAGGGATATATCGCTCATGGTTCAAACAGATAACTGTTTAAACCATGAGCAAAGCAAAAACCACGCTTTTTGCTTTGCGATTCGATAGATTGCAGGGAAGCAATTAATCGAAGCGCCCTTTAGTGGATCCGGCCGGCTAAGGCCGCTTTCACTTCCGCACTGGCCCGCAAGGCCCCCAGCACGGTGAGGGAGTCGATGGTGGCCTCGGCCAGCTCGGGAGACACGTCATCGGCAATGCTCACTAAGCCCAGCACCTGGATCTGAAGCTTCTGTCCGGCCGCCCGGACTGCCTCCAGGTCACGACGGGTATAGTGTTGCAGGCCCAGCGCTAAGGTCTTGCGCGCCACCGCTTGTTTGACCGTCTCAGCGTGGGTGCCAAGTTGGTTGCGGATCGCCGTACGAATGAAGTCCGTGCGATTTGAATAAAAGGCTTCCTGCACTAGCAAATCGATCTGTCCGAGATCGACAAAGCCCAGGTTAATCGTAATCTTCTCCGTTTCGCTCGCCATGCCATCCCAAACCATCCTAATACCATCTGATTAGATGGTATACTACTGGAAGGCCGAGCGATGTCAAGAACTGGAACGCGAACACTTCAAGCGGGGATGTGTGGGCGACGATGCCATGTGGCCATAGAAGGCGATCTCGGGTCCGCTCAAACAGGACAGAGATCCGGAGGTGGAGATCCGAGCGCAAGCGACTCAGGTCGATGGTCTACTCTCCGAAATCAATGGGCGTATGCCGCTCCACGAGCGGGTGCTGGTGACGACGCTCACGAAGCGCATGGCGGAGGACCGCACTGATATATCTCTCCGAGCACGGGAGGTGCACGTGCGTTATCTCCCACTCCGACATCGATACAATCGAGCGGGTCGAGATCATCCGCGATCTGCGGGAGGCGGTTCGATGTCTTGGTGGGTAGCTTACCCTGGGTCGCCTTGCCGAGCGGGGTGACTTCAACCCGAACTCCGAGCGTTACGCGCTTGCCAGGACCTGGCGCTCGTACGACGACGCTGAGCGCCGCTGGGCTCCTAGTGTAGTGTCCCTTAAATAACTTTACAGTTAAGCCGCCTTCTTTTTTCCCTCGGGGCAGGGTGGATCCGGGCTTGATCTGCTCCATCTTGACCCGCGCCCGCTCGATCTTCTTGATGATGTC
>JBOIEG010000790.1:0-2478 GCA_050740915.1 Gammaproteobacteria bacterium
CCCCATGTCTCCAGCGGCGTGCGTTCAGCCGGCTGCAACTTGATCGCCACGCGGGTGGTCGGCATGAGCGAGACCATAGCAATCACTGGAAAGTCTGTAAAGTTATTTAAGGGACACTACACTAGCACCGCGGTTCGACGTGGATGGTCCTCACCGGTGCTGAGCAGAGTGGGTGCTCGTTTTGCCTAAAACGAGATCTCGACTCGCTGCGGCGAAGGTCTCGGCACAGGCGGTCAGAGCCTGTTTAACGCGTTTCCAGACTTTGATGCGGTACATAGTCGTTTCCTCCACGAGGTGATGAATTGGAGCCTCACTTGACCTCTGGCGGTACCGACGGCCTTGGGCCGGGTGGCGACCCATCGTCCGGCCCCTGCAGCGGCGGATGGTGTTCATAGACCCGGCCGCGATATATGCCAATGAGGTACGAGAAGACGGGCTTTGACAGCAGCCGCACGATCAAGTCACCGATGTGGGGTGAGAGGGCATCACCCAGCAGCAGCATGCGCGGCGGGGCGGGCAAGACGACCCGCGCTTGCCGCTTGTACACGGCGTTCAGGATCCCCGAGGCCACGAACTCTGGCGTGCGCGGGGTCATTGCCCGGAAGGGAGGCGGCAGGTCGGCCGGATTGACCTCATCGAATATCGCGGTTTGAGTGAGGGCCGGGTGCACGGTGGTCACAGCGATCCCAGTGCCATGCAGCTCTTGCCGCAGCGCGTCCGAGAAGGCGCTGATGGCGTGCATGGCGATCGAGTACCCGCCGAAGTGCGGGAAGGCCTTGCAACCAACCATCGAGGACATGTTGACGATTTGGCCGGCGCCCTGCCGCTTCATGATCGGCAATACCGCCTGGGTGCCATAGAGAGCGCCGGAAAAGGAGACCGCCAGCATCTTGTTGAGGTCATCGACAAATCGACCGTCCTCGATGGGCCCCACGTAAGCGTTGCCGGCATTGTTGAATAGGATATCGATCTGTCCAAACTCCCTTAGCGTCTTATCGATGAGGTGTTGGATCTGCTCACGCACGGAAACATCGGTCGGGACTACGAGCACCCGGGGATTGAAACTGCGAATTTCGTCAGCGAGCTGCTCGAGCTTGTCCTCCGAGCGCGAGGCCAGGACGGTGGTGGCGCCTTCACGCGCGAAGGCCAAGGCCGAGGCGCGGCCGATGCCGCTGGAAGCGCCGGTGACGACGACGGTCTTCCCATCAAATCTCGATTTGCGTGCCATAGTATTCTCCTATCACGTGTACCTACACGTATGTGGTTAAAAAATAATCCGCACCTTTTCAATAACGTACTCTTACGGGTGCGGTGCGGTTTAACACCCAAGTGCCTCAGTAGATCCGCCGTCAATGCTGTCGCGTTACGCTCATGGACCGAGCCCGACGGTCGGTGAGTGCGCGTCATTAGTGTATATACACATATCTTAGCTTAAAATATAAGACGCGTTATGCATGGGCTAGCGACACCGCCTGCGACAAGTCCTTCAGCATTGAGTCGAAGCGACCCTGCCCAAGTCCCTCGATGATTCGACGTTGCGCCTGCTCCCACAGCGGTAGGGCTTTGGAAACCATTGCGCGCCCGCGAGTGGTCAACGTCACCAGCTTCTCGCGGCGGTCGGCACCCGAACGGATCGCGATCAGTCCCTGGGCCTGGAGCGGCTTTAAGTTGCGGGTCAGCGTTGTCCGGTCCATGACCAAGACCTCGGCCATCTGGGAGATGGGGATCTCTCCCGACAGATAGGCGGCAACCAATAGCGTAAGCTGGGTGACGCGGATCCCTGTTTCTCGCAGCACCTCGTCGTAGAGCTGGGTTACGGCGCGGGTCGCTTTGCGAAGGTTGAAACATGCACACTGCCGTGCGACTTGTTGACATTTGGTGATGGTTACTTTCTCTTCTGAATGCATGATAGGAGTATATACACGTATCGTTGCCGTGTCAACTATGTTCTGCAGATATTACCGATGGTCCTTTCTGGACCCTTCAATCCCCCAACAAAGTGTACGATTGAACGGCTCGTATCTCGTCTCCGTACCTTAAAAGCTTCCGTCACCATCTCCTTACTACTACCTTAACGGCGATGTCCCAGCATCCAAATCCGATCCCTGAATGATCCCATTAGTGACACCTTCCTCTGCGATTCGAACAAGGGCCTCTGGTTCGAAGAGGTGGGAGATGCTGCAAGGATATCTGGGGCGGGAACCGTGCTCACGCGAGCGTCGGCAACTCCCACGCACGAACGCCCTGCAGCAGCGCCAGGACCTCCTCGTTCAGGATTCGGGCGCCGTCGCCGGACCGTTCACCCGCCGCTTGCCGCGCGCGACGTGCAGCCATCTCCGGATATATGCCACGGCTAGTGTAGTGTCCCTTAAATAACTTTACAGTTAAGCCGCCTTCTTTTTTCCCTCGGGGCAGGGTGGATCCGGGCTTGATCTGCTCCATCTTGACCCGCGCCCGCTCGATCTTCTTGATGATGTC
>JBOIEG010000791.1:0-3371 GCA_050740915.1 Gammaproteobacteria bacterium
GACATCATCAAGAAGATCGAGCGGGCGCGGGTCAAGATGGAGCAGATCAAGCCCGGATCCACCCTGCCCCGAGGGAAAAAAGAAGGCGGCTTAACTGTAAAGTTATTTAAGGGACACTACACTAGCCCTCCCAGCGAGGATCCCCATCGCGAAGGCGGCGGAGATCAAGATGCCGTGGTCTTTTTCAGCATTCGCGCGAACAATGATGTTTTCTATGAAGTGCTCGACGATGATCTAAAACCCATCGCTACACTCAGTATGCAAGACTTCGTCGACCTCTACAGCGCGCAGCAGGCTAGTGACTACACGCGTGATTGACACCCCGCAGGTTAAGCAGTACCTTCACTTTTGAGGAAAAAGGGCGTTTAAAAAAACCTAGCGCGGCCTTTGGTCGCAACCAAATGCCAGACGAAGCTTCTTTGCCAAATGCAAAGAAGTCACAGTGAAAGAATCTATACGTCACGCGCTCGAACGTGCTTGCGGTCGAGGGCGATGCGCTGACCGGAACAATGATCGATCAACCCTGGGGCGACATCTGCGACGGCGACGAGAAAAGGCATGTGCTGCTTGCGGCCTGCGCCGAGCTCGGCATCGATCCGAAGCAGGCGATCGTGGTCGGCGACGGCTCCAACGATTTAGCGATGATGGAGGTGACAGGTTTGTCGGTGGCCTATCGCGCGAAGCCCAGGGTGCGCGAACGTGCGATGGTCTCCATCGACGAAGGCGGGCTCGACCGGCTTCTCGCGCTGTTCGAAGACACCTGAGCTCGCGCGGCGCGCCGAAGGGGAACACCTTGTTCTCGACCTGGTGTCTGATCATCGGCGTGCTGCTGATCCTGATCGGCCTGTCGGACACTTGGCGCCAGCGACTGCCGGTCAGCACCTCGGCGCTCTATCTCGTCGCCGGCTACCTGCTCGGACCGCAGGGCTTCGGCTTCATCCAGATCGGCTTGCCGAACGATGCCGGCATCGTCGAGATGATGACCGAAATAGCGCTGCTGATATCGCTCTTCGCCGTCGGACTGCGGCTGCGCGTCGGAGTGTCCGATCGCATGTGGCTTGCACCGGTGCTGATGGCCACGCTCGCGATGGTGCTGACGATCGCCGCGATGGTCGGTGTCGGCATCGCGTTCGGCCTGACGCTCGGCGCGGCGCTGCTGCTCGCGTCGATCCTTGCACCCACCGACCCAGTGCTCGCCTCCGATGTGCAGGTCGACAACATCAAGGATCGCGACCAGCTTCGTTTCAGCCTGACCGGCGAAGGCGGCCTGAACGACGGTGCCGCGTTCCCGTTCCTGATGCTCGCGCTCGGCGTGCTCGGCCTGCATGAGCTCGGGCCGCTCGGCTCGCGCTGGTGGAGCGTCGATCTCGCATGGGCCACGCTCGGCGGCCTGGCGCTCGGGTGGGCCCTTGGCGTCGCATTCAGCCGGGCGGTCATGTACCTGCGCCACGAACGAGAGCAGGCGTTCGGCATGGAGAGCTTTCTGACGCTCGGCCTGATCGCGCTGACCTACGGGCTCGCGTTATCGATCGCGACCTACGGGTTCGTCGCGGTGTTCGCGGCCGGGCTCGCGGTGCGGCACATCGAGCACCGGCACGATCTCAATCGCAGCCCCGGCGCCGACAAGACGATCGCGACGCGCGACAAGGGCGTTGCAGTAGCAGCGACACCGGCACTGACCTCCGCCTACATGGCCAAGGCGGTGCTCGACTTCGCGCTCGATCTGGAAAAGCTCGCCGAGTTGACGGTGATGCTCGTGGTCGGTGCGCTGTTGACGAGCCAGGCCTTTACCGGCACGAGCCTCGTCGTCGCGCTCACGTTGATCTTCGTGGCACGTCCGATTGCCATCTATCTCGCGACGATCGGCACGCTGTTGACACCGACGCAACGCAGGCTCGCGGCGTGGTTCGGCATCCGCGGCATCGGCTCGGTGTATTACCTCGCGTTCGCGATCACGCACGGCCCGACGATGACCGAAATGCGCATCATCGCCGACGCGGTGCTGGTGACGATCGTCGTGTCCGTGCTGCTGCACGGCTCGTCGGCGACTCCGATCATGGAGCTGTACCGCAACGCGCGCGCGAGCAGAGGCGAGCGCCTCTCCTAAGCCTCAGCCCGGCGGGTGCGCCATCACGACGATGCCGTCGGAGTCGGCGAGCGGCCAGTCGCCCGGCCGCACCCATTGTGGTGCGCAATGAATTTCCGGCGGCCTATTTTTTTAGGTCTTGGATGCGCCCTAGCGATACCGTGAGAGCTCGGTGTACGTTGAGCCAGTGGAATTGCTTGGTTACCTTGTACGTTGTCTGCTAGAGCTTGCGGGATTGTGCCGCACGCTCGTTACGGCTGGTTTGCGGTTTGTCGCCCTATATGCCCGCCCGTGTGCTTGCGTGGCGGTGGAAGATCTTTTTCTCCGGAAACGCCGGGGTATGGCCAGACACTCTACTGGGCTTGGGCATTTGACACGATGAGCTTTACGTTCTCAATGGTTACGAGAGGTTCGTCTGTCTCTTTATCGTCTGAGATTAGGGACACGTTTATACCGGTTGTCGCCCATAAACCGTGCTTCGCAAGCGCCGGGGCCAGTTGAGCTATAGGAAATGAAAAGTCAGCGGCATAATCGGCCCGGTCGCTGAGCTGGAATGAGTTAAACACCCCAAGAAAAAAGTCGCTATGACGGTGCTTCCTGCTCGGCTTTGGTGGCAAGTTGGCGTAGAGCTTGTATTCGAAGCCTCGCTGGCGACCGAGATCAGTCGCCCTTACACCTTCGAGGACAAGAGTCAATTGCCCACTCCGAGCCAAAGGAGCAACCGCCATCGTAGACAGACGATCACGCGCCCCTGTCGGAGCTCGTATATCCAGGCTTAATGAAGAACCGGTCAAGCTGAGTTGCTTCTTCTGCGACAAGGTAAACGGCACTGTCGCTGAAGGAGCGGCAGTAGTGGTAGCGGGCATAACGACAACGTTCTGGGGTCGAGAAGGAACGGCATCGGATGGTCCAGTTATCGCCACACTATCGTACCTATAGCCTAACGCTTCTGTGTTAACGAGCTGAGCCACTGTTAACCTATTGTTGCCCGCAACGTCAAAGGCAAAACTCTGATTAAGCCAACTGCTGTCGGACCGATTTCGCCGTCGATTGTCTAGTGCCAGCCATACGCTCCACATTTGATCAACGTTAGCATGGTGAGCCTAAAACAGTGGATCTCGCGCGGCTGTCGCTACGGCGCCCATCTCGCCACTAACACTAGTGTAGTGTCCCTTAAATAACTTTACAGTTAAGCCGCCTTCTTTTTCCCTCGAGGCAGGGTGGATCTGGGCTTGATCTGCTCCATCTTGACCCGCGCCCGCTCGATCTTCTTGATGATGTCCTC
>JBOIEG010000792.1:0-1829 GCA_050740915.1 Gammaproteobacteria bacterium
GACATCATCAAGAAGATCGAGCGGGCGCGGGTCAAGATGGAGCAGATCAAGCCCGGATCCACCCTGCCCCGAGGGAAAAAAGAAGGCGGCTTAACTGTAAAGTTATTTAAGGGACACTACACTAGCCATGCAATCGCAAAAGAACTTCAAACCGAGCTTTAGCTTTGAGTTTTTTCCGCCGCGCACACCGGAAGCGGTCGCGCGCCTGCAGAGCACCCGCGATAGACTCGCTGCCCTAGAACCGGACTACTTTTCGGTGACCTTTGGGGCCGGTGGTAGCACCAGGGAACGCACCTTGGAGACTGTGCTGGAGATCCGGGAGAAAACCGGGATCTCGGGTGTCCCCCATGTGTCCTGCATCGGTCATCCAGCCGCGCAGATAGCGGAGATCCTCAACCGATACCGGGCCGCTCAGATCGATCACATCGTGGCGCTTCGGGGCGATATGCCCTCTGGCTCGGTAGGCTATGGCGAGCTGCGCTATGCTGACGAACTGGTCGAGTTTATCAGGACCCAGAGCGGTGATTTTTTTCACATCGAGGTCGCTTGCTATCCCGAGGTGCATCCGCAAGCGCCCTCCGCCGGAACGGATCTGCAAAACTTCAAACGCAAGGTGGATGCCGGGGCGAACAGCGCCATCACGCAATATTTCTACAACGCGGATGCCTACCTGCGTTTTGTCGACTCCTGTGCATCGATAGGCATCGATATCCCCATCGTGCCCGGCATCATGCCTATCATCAACCATTCTCAATTGGTGCGTTTCTCAGAAGGGTGCGGGGCGGAGATCCCACGGTGGATCCTGTACCGCTTGCGTGATTTTGGTGATGACCGAGCCGCCATTCGGGCTTTCGGGATAGACGTGACCACGGATCTGTGTCAGCAGCTCCTCGATCGGGGGGCGCCGGGCCTCCATTTTTACACCATGAATCAAGCAGAAGCGAGTCTCGCCATTTGGAACAACTTGGGCATCGAAAGCGCGCGACCCCCACGTGAAGCCGCTCTGGCCCGCTAACGCGTCGTCTCTGTTCTAGACTATTACTCAACCACCTTTCCAGCCACTATCGGCGGGGGAATAGCTGCGCGAATTATCGGCACAAACCCCAATAAAGGGCACTTCGATAAATTGCTTCCGTGCAATTTTATCGAATCGCAAAGCAAAAGCGTGGTTTTTGCTTTGATCCATTGGTCAATCACTTACGGTGATTGGCCAATGTCCTCACGTCCCTGTGAGGGCGGGCACTCCGAATTAATCGAAGTGCCCTAAAACAAACGTTACGGTTTCCCGGTGTGTTGCCCGAGATCGACACCGTTACCACTAGGCCACTGCTCTTGCTGATCGACGATGATCCCATCATCGTGGATGCGCTTGGCTTGGTGCTGGACGATAGTTTAAAGATGGAACGGCTATCCATGAACGGGGGAGAGTGATGTATCTCAACTACTTCGGCCTCACCCAGCCACCTTTTAAAATCACTCCCGATCCCGAGATGTTCTTCCCCGGGGGCAATCGTGGCCCCGTGTTGCAATCACTGGTTTACGCCATTTGCAACGGTGAAGGCATCATCAAGGTGGTGGGGGAGGTGGGCAGTGGCAAAACAATGCTTTGCCGCATGCTGGCCATACAACTGCCGCGGCACGTGGAAATCGCCTACTTGGTCAATCCCCGACTACAAGCCGATGATCTAGTGCACGCGGTCGCCTCTGAGAGTTTGTGAAAAAACCGTCGCGAGCGAAGGAAGGTCGCGTTCCGCCGGAGCGCAGGAACCGCAGTGTATATTGAAATACATGAGGATTCCGAGCACCGCCGGAACGCGAGATCCCGAGCG
>JBOIEG010000793.1:0-1624 GCA_050740915.1 Gammaproteobacteria bacterium
GACATCATCAAGAAGATCGAGCGGGCGCGGGTCAAGATGGAGCAGATCAAGCCCGGATCCACCCTGCCCCGAGGGAAAAAAGAAGGCGGCTTAACTGTAAAGTTATTTAAGGGACACTACACTAGCATACAAAATGTCTTTCTGCCGGGTTTGCACCTCGGCGATGGTGCGGGGTTCCGGTCCTTGCGTATTCCACAAGTCGACTATAAAGCAGAGGATATCGGTTTGAGCAGATCCGTCCAGCAGGGCGTCGAGCGGAGTGTTCGAAAATACGCCTCCGTCCCAGTAAAGTTCGCCGTCGATCCTGATCCCTGGAAAGCCCGGTGGCAGGGCCGCGCTTGCCATTATATGCTCCGGCCCGATCCGGTGAAGAGCGCTGTCGAAGCGGACCAACTCGCCGGATCGGACACGTACCGCGTCCAGCGTCAGACAGATCTGCCCCGCATTGATCTCATCGAAATCGACCAGGCGCAGCAGTGTAAAACGGAGTTCTGCCGTGTCGTAAAAACTCGCTCGTTCGCATGAGCCCGGTAACAGTCCAAAGGACCACGGCAACATCGAGGGTGAGAAAAATCCCGGACGCCCCGCTAATATCGTTTGGGCTGCGCTCAGGAGGCTGTTCGCTTCACACACCACGTCCGGTGCTTGGGTGAGGTCGCAGAAGTCAGCTGTGCTTATTTGACGCCAAAACTCCTCGAGCCGACTGACGCGCGTGCCCGGCGGGTTTCCGGCGATAATGGCGCCGTTGATGGCGCCAATGGACGTTCCCGCGATCCACTCTGGGAGGCAACCGCGTTCTTCCATAGCACGATAGACTCCTAGCTGATACGCTCCTAGCGCACCACCCCCTTGCAGCACGAGGGCTACTTTAGCCTTGGGCGTGTCTACTCGAGGGTCCATCGATTCGCCGCCCACGAAGGGGCCGTTATCTTCGTGCATTGCTTCCGAAAGCCGAAGGGTAACGGCAAATGCTGAGCACGAGTAACACTCACGCCATTCGTTTGATCTGGCCTGCAGGCAAGGCACGCACAAGCATGCGGATAGCCGTTCATGGCCTCGGTTCTTTTTGTTCGGCCTTAGAGAGCGTCGCCCCGATCGGATAGCGTTAGAGTGTGGACGCGCTGGTTCAGCGGGCGCCTTTTCTCGCCCAGGGATTCATGTCTGGGTCTGGAGCCGCTGTTGCGGCTCATGGTTTCGCCGCATTCAAAGCCGCCTGAAGCTTCGCCTCATCCTCGTGCGAGAGCGAGGTCTTGAGAACCTTGCCGCCCGTGCCTTGCAACTCCGCTAGCACCTTGTCCGGCGTCGCCTTGCGCACGAGAACGAACAGCGCGGAACTGCCCGGCGTTATCGTGGCCGCCAGCTCGTTCATGAAGTTGTCGTCAATGCCAAGGTCGGTGAGCGCGCCCGAGGCCGCGCCCGCCGCCGCACCAACCGCCAGGCCAACCAGCGGATTCAAGAAGATCAGACCGATGAGCGAGCCCCAGAAGCCGCCGCTCACCGCCCCGGCCGCGGTCAGGTTCACCGCCTGGTGCAGTTTGATCTTGCCCTTGGCATCCTTGACCGCAACGACCGCGTCCTCCAGCTCGACCAAATAATCGCGCTGCAGCTTGCGCAGGGTGAGCCG
>JBOIEG010000794.1:0-3387 GCA_050740915.1 Gammaproteobacteria bacterium
ACAATGTGTCGATCGCCGAAGAACTCGGCGTAAGCCGGCCCACCGTGCAACGGTGGCGCACGCGGGTCCGCGAGCAGGGCATCGGGGAGGTCTGGGAGATCGCCCCGGCGCGGCAGCTTCGTGAGCGTGCCGGATTTAAAAGAGGCGATCGAGGAACTTAGGCAAGCCTGGAACCAAAATCCCAAGCCCTTCATCTGGACGGCCACCGTCGAGGACATCATCAAGAAGATCGAGCGGGCGCGGGTCAAGATGGAGCAGATCAAGCCCAGATCCACCCTGCCCAGAGGGAAAAAAGAAGGCGGCTTAACTGTAAAGTTATTTAAGGGACACTACACTAGGCCCAAACACCCCGCGACGTTGATGGATCGCACAAAGCCATGCGAATCATCGAAGGTATTCACCCATCACCCCTGCGTCGGAACCCGAAGAGACGGTTCCGGACCTTCGGCCCTGGGAGCCGGCTATCCCGTTTCGACAAAACGGCGTCCACAAATTCCAAGACGCCGATTGGTGGCGCAAGCGTTGTAGGTTGAGTTAGAGGCGCACGACCACAATCGATGAACGTTTTCGGTGACGGTGGTGCGCGTCGTAACCCAACGAACGGCAACGAGGTTCTAATCAGCGTTGCATGTTGGGTTACGGCGCGCGGGTGGCTTCGTGGCAGTATTCCAGGTAGTCGCCGTGCGCGCCTAACCCAACCTACGCGGGCTATACGTCAGATCGACTTGTTTTTACACGTCGAAGTGACGTCTACTCCAGGAGAACGATCATGTTCATGAGCTTTGATATCGGCGGAACGCATATCCGAGGTCGTATTTCCAGCGACACAAATGGCGAATTACAAGTCTTGGCTAGTGTGAATGCGACATTTGATGACTTTGCGGACACGCGCATCGAAGAAGTGCATCCTATAGAGATGGTCGCTCGCCTTATTAAAGAATTCGAAGCAAAAACCGATCGAGACGCAAGCGAAATTCGGCATGCCACTCTGGCCGTGGCCGGCAAAGTCGATCATCGTCGCAAGTCGGCTCATGTCGTAGCGAATATGACCGAAATCAGCGCTGATGATGCCAAAGAGATATTGCTCGAGAATGGCTGCAAGGCGGACGTTCATATCGTGAACGATTTCGAAGCGGCAGCCTTTGGCGCAGCTGCGATTAATGATAGCACGCGAAAGCTAATTCGGGGCGCTACGAGACCACGTGCAATCGAAAAAAACCTCAAGAAAATATTGATTTGTGGCCCTGGCACCGGTCTCGGCGTCGCCTGCCTTGTGCTTGATCTTTATAAGGCTGGTCAGCACTTTGTAATGACCTCCGAAGCGGGGCACACCACCTTTGGTCCAGAGACGCCTGCTCAACACGAATTCCTTGATAGCGAAACTGGTCGCCGAATGTCTTACGAGAATGTCGTTTCTGGGCCGGGGTTGGTAAGACTTTATCAGTGGAACAGGCGTCGGAAAGCCACAGGTCCCGGAGAGCTATACATTACTCCAAAGGAAATCTGCAATCTCGCTGTAAGTGGTGAATCCGTGGCCCTTGAAGCTGTTGATATGTTCTCGCATGCTTTGGGCGCCTTCTGTGGAAATCAAGTGCTTGCCTTTAATTGTGATCGTTACGTTTACCTTTGGGGTGGAGTGTTGAATGGGATTCCTGACAATCTCTTGCTGAGGCCCTTCTCCATGGCTTACGGCCAACGCCTTAAGTATCCTGATGCCATCGCAGCAGTTCCAGTCTATCGCGTGACCGACAGTAATATGGCACACAAAGGTTGCATTGTGTTCTCCAAAATAATGCTAGGAGAACAAGGACAAGAGGATTGAGTTGTCATGTTGTCACGCGATGGTCGTCTCGTTCTCATCGAACACTTGGCGCAGCGAATTCGCAACGCTCGAGAAGATCGCCTTAGAGAGTCGCTGCCGAAGAGGTTCGCGGTCGCCGGATTATTAGCGCCAGATCTGGAAAAGAAAAACGGAGCGCTCGAATTCTTGGACGGTCTCGCGGACGGAGATTTGCTGGCGCTCAGACGAGAATTAAGGATTGACTTCGACCCTTTATCTAAAGAGCGCCTTGGGGGCCCCGCCTGTTGGCGGGACATCGATGGGATACGGCTATTTATATCTCACAAGAGCGATCGGGAGCAATATGCAGAGCAATTATCGAACTCACTTCGAGGTTATGGATTTTGTGGTTTTGTGGCTCGCTACCAAATCGCAACAGGAGTGGACTGGCGCGAGGAAGTTGTTCGAGCACTTTTTGCAATGGAGGCCTTTGTCTCTCTCCACACTGCTGGCTTGAGTGCGGCGGAGTGGCCGATGCAGGAAATGGGAATTGCATTCGGTCGGCAGGTGCCTATGCTCGCTCTCGTGATTGACGAGCGGCCTGGAGGATTGATGCAGAAAACTCAGGCCCTTAAGGTGTCGATGGATTCTGACATCAGCGTGGTTGCTAAAAGGGTCGCTGAGTTTCTTAGAGCCGAGGCTGGGAGAAAGTAGAACGAGTAGGTTGGGGTATAAGAATTTCAAACCCGCGTAAGGTGGAACCATGGACGGGTTCCACCGCATGGGAAACCATGGACGGATTCCGCGGCATACGAAACGACCCACGACGCCGGATGTTTTCGCAACGAGCGGTGCGATGGTTTGGGCGTCGGCTTGCGGTTCGGCGTTGGAATTGGCGGATCGCCCTGCTAGGATTTCTGACAAGGCCATAAGATACGCTACCCATAGGATGCTGCCGACGTAAGGAGGCGCATCGTTCGAGTGGTATAAAAGCTGATTGTCGCCGCACTTACATTCATGGGGACTAAATGGTTCTTCACTGGAGCGCGCCCAAAGGACATTTTTCCCGCGCCATAGACAAGGGAGAAGTTGTTCGGGTAAATTTAACACTCTCCGAGTGCATGACTGGAACAATGAGCCTCCTATCGTTGGCACCTGTATGCCTCTTAAAAAAGTCTAAACACAGTAAACCGGCAAGGCTTAGCTTTTTTGATTGTTGAGCATAGGATACAGGAAGCCAAACAAAAGGCGCATAAGATCATGCTGATGAAATTAGGCGCATTGGATGCGGAAACAGTTTTTTCTTAACAATGTAGAGGAATGTATGTCAATCTCATCGCTTCATAACGTTGATTTTTATGCGTGGACAGAGCAGCAGGCGAACCTGCTTAAATCCGGAAAATTAGCCGATGTTGACCTTGAGTATTTAATTGAGGAGCTAAACAGCATGGGTGCGAGTGAACGTCGCGAATTGATCAACAGGCTGGCTGTTTTGTCAGCTCATCTCCTAAAGTGGCAATACCAGCCATCGTTTCGCGGTCGAAGTTGGCAGATCACCATCAAAGAACAGCGTCGGCAATTGCAAAGGCTACTAAATGATAATCCCA
>JBOIEG010000795.1:0-1329 GCA_050740915.1 Gammaproteobacteria bacterium
GACATCATCAAGAAGATCGAGCGGGCGCGGGTCAAGATGGAGCAGATCAAGCCCGGATCCACCCTGCCCCGAGGGAAAAAAGAAGGCGGCTTAACTGTAAAGTTATTTAAGGGACACTACACTAGCAAAGTGGTGCTGGTGCCGCCCGTAAACTTTTGCTGCTCCACCCAGCCACCGGCCTTGCGGACAAACACATAAGCGGCGCCACAGGACAATAAGAATTCGTCGCAGTCCAAGCCCGGCGCCCCGATGAGCGCCGTGTTGCCATCGCCGGACAGCGCGACGGCGGACCCAAAACCATCGCCCGTCACCCCGTCCGAGGCAAGCAGCTTGGCCTCTTCGGTCAACAGGGGATCGATGATCACGGGGTAAGCCGCCTCCTGCGCCGCCACCTCCAAGCGTACTCGGCCATCCACCACCCGCATGCGGGAAGGCAAGACCTTTCCGTGGGCATCGAGCGCCCGCAGCGCTCCGTAGTGCAGGGCTTTGCCGTTTCGGGTGAGGCGCACCCCAGGCCCTCTACCTGGGCGGGCCAGCTCAAGGCCAGATCGAGGACCAGCTCTTTGCCCACAGCCTGCTTCAGCGTGAACCCCTGTTCCAGCCCTAAGGGACCGTTCACATACCACTCCTCGATGAGCCCGCGGTCATAGCTCACCCGGTTGCCCGAGACGGTGCGCTTTATTACCGGGTACGCCCGAAGGGCTTCCTTGCTCCCCAAGCGGGCCAGCCCCAACCTCAAGGTCCAGGGTAATTGCCGTCCGATGGCTCAATCTCCACCGCGCTTGGTGCAAACGTCAGCCGCCAGCCCTGGGATGCGTTCCTCGCTTGGGCTCCCTGCACCTGGTAGCTCGGGCCGGCGTCGCGCTGTACGGCGCCGATCACCACCGGCCGCAAAGAGTCCGGCATCGCCCCCTGCACCGTGACCCCCATTGCGAGGCCCAGCGCCAGCAACAAGGAAGCTACTACTCTCGGCGCCAGAAGACGCCCCAAGATAAGCAAAGACATGAAAGACCGCCACTGGCGGCAAATAGGCACCGCGGGGGCGGCACCTGGGGATGCATACACGTATAGGATAGACATCGTTCCCTCCACTTTAACTCTCTGTTACCGGATCCACTCACCCGGCCGCCCTTAGAGCACGGCCGAGACCGCCCTCCCCCTGATTCTGGGCTTGCGCCGTTGGCCACCGACCGCTCGCAGCGGTGGCGGGTGCTCGCGGCGCGGGATAGTGGACGCCCTAGGAGCCTGTCGGACTTAGGTTGAACACCAAAGCCATAACGTGCGTGTTGAACGCCAAAATCGAGGTTCGGGTGGTCATCAAGGCAATCG
>JBOIEG010000796.1:0-4813 GCA_050740915.1 Gammaproteobacteria bacterium
ATCGCGATACCCATCACATCAGCGTCACTGATTTCCAGTTTCCTCATAACGGAACCTCCCGTCGGCCACAGAGATACCGTTAGTGTAACAAGACTATGCGACATTGTTTAAGACGCTATGTATAATAACGGGCTCTCAAGTCGAGATGGAATACAAGAAGAACCGCCAGCGTGTCATTCTTGAGGCGCTAAACGCGCAGAAGACACCGGACTGGAGTAGCCTGACTTCTCCGGCCTTTCTCGCGGACGCGAAACCGGCGCAGGTGATCGCGAAGAATAAGAAGACCATCAAGGCTCAACAGGCGAAGCTGAAGACGCGAATCGCCAACATCCTCGAGAAGCCAAACAGCGATCCGGTCTTCAAGACTCTGTCACGCGTGTTCAAGAATGGCTCCGACTACAACCTCACCAAAAGCAAGGAGATCCGCTTTAAAATGCGAAACCTAGCGCGGAAACGGTTTGTTCTAGGTTACCCCCCAGAAAGCAAAACGATACCTCCATTGGTGACGCGGTTAACTGGGAGTGGATCGTTCATTGCGCAGAGGACAGCGGCAAAGACATCATCATCGTCACTCGAGATACTGATTATGGAGTCAGCTACGGCGAGAAGTTCTTCCTGAATGACTGGCTTCTCCTTGAGTTCAAAGAACGGATCAGTCAGAGACGAAAGATTGTTTTAATGGATAGGCTAGCTCGGGCATTCAAGCTCGTGGAGATCCGGGTTAGTGCCAAAGCCGAACAGGAAGAAAAGGACCTTGTTGCGGAATTGAGTGCAAAGCTCCCATCTCTTAAATGTGAGGCGGCTGCGATTGTCCAACCCAGCGCTTCAGCAGACGCGCTGCAACCGGCACGTGGCTGAGCTTATTCGTTGTTAGGCGCGAGAGAGCGACGGTGATGATCATACGTGCGGGCGATACATTGCGGTGCGCAGATTGCGGCTACACCAGAACCATCTCAAACTCGTGGCTACAAGACGTGTGCCACCGTTCCTTTCCAGACGGGGGGCTTTACCCTCTCTCCTCGACCCTACTTTTGCGATTGCGGTGCACCAAGTGCCGCAAGAAGAACATCAAACTAATGAGAGAGCTTGAATCGAAAAGAACACCAGACTCCGAGAGAGAGAGAGAGCCGGATCAAAAACCGGCGAGTGCGATAGACCTCCGTGCAAACCCGCCTATTGCTGTGGGTGGAAGGGATCTGGCCGTTGCTGTGATAGAGAGGGCCACTAATACCGAGCGAGAGACACTGCTACGATGGGCGAAAGAGTTGCTTGCGATTCGGGAAACCCCTCTCTCTACTTTTGGCAAAATGACTCGGGCCATCTCGATCACAATTGAGTCGGGTGCGATCCTTCCGTTCATCAAGACTACTGGCCTGGAAATCAAGCGGATTGGCTGGGACGAAAGGAGTTTACCTGCTCGCATCGGATTATCCGCTGCTGCCTTCACCACGCTCCTTCTGTCCGGGGAAGGTGCGGGGATCGCTGCGTTAGGTGGGGCGATTAGCGTTCCCCTTTGGATCGTGTTTGGTGCGGGCGGCGCGTTTGCCGGCGCCCTGATCGAGGAGCTTATGCGGATCCCGGGTCCCGAGCGTAAGGTTACGACCATCGACAGTGATGTAGTCGAGGTGCAGCACCATGATCGTCCCTAACCTCCCGTTCAAACTTGCCGTCGCAAGTGTACTTGCGGTTCCCTCGGGGCATTGCCCGTCTGCGGCAACTTAGCGGTGTCGATCACAATCTCCATGAGCAAGCCTATGGCCCTTTCCGCACTCAACCTCGGGGAAGCGTATAGCCCCTACGAGATCGATCGACCCGCGGTCAACTCGTTTGCGCTCAAGGACGCACCCGCCTTAATTGAAAGGCTACTGCCCGTGCAAAAGCTCTCGGCCGAAGCGTACAAAGAACAAATGGCGGGTAATGGAAAAACGCTGACCGCCCTGGGTAGCTACTGGAAAGGTCGTAAACCCCTCATCCTGAACAAGGCGTGTGTGTTGGGGTGTCTATTGCCTGCCACCGATGACCTGGAGCGCGATCTCGAGATCTTCGAAATGCTGATGGGCATGGATCAACAGTCGCTCGAAAAGCGGCTCGCCGAGAAGAACACCAAGGAAAGCCGGTTCATTCTGGACCAACAGCGTTTCGTCGGGCACCAAGCGTCGTACCGCGAATATGTTCAGGCAGCCTGTGCCGTCCCGAGGAATTCGGCGATGCCCTCTTCGATCACGTCTGGCAACAGGTCAACGAACACCTGGGAACGAGCGCTCGATCCTTCCGGGAGCTAATCGAACAACTGGGCGTCATGCGCTTCGGCCACCGGCCTCGGGTGGCGGACACGTTCTGCGGCTCCGGTCAGATCCCGTTCGAGGCGGCGCGGCTCGGCTGCGATGTCTACGCCTCCGATCTGAATCCTGTCGCCTGCATGCTGACCTGGGGCGCGTTCAACATCGTCGGCGGATCGGAAGCGAGCCGGAAGACGTTGGCGGACGATCAAAGGCAACTTGTGCTGCGGGTAAAAGACGAGATCGACCGGCTGGGCGTCGAGACCGATGGCAAAGGCTGGCGAGCCAAAGTCTTTCTGTACTGTGTGGAGGTGCGCTGCCCGGAGACCGGTTGGAGGGTGCCATTACTCCCAAGCTTCGTGATTAGCAAACCAAGGACGGGCGCCAAGATCAATGTGGTGGCCGAGCTCGTGCCCGACATGAAAAACAAGCGCTATGACGTGGCGATCCGCTCCGGCGTGTCGGAGGAAGAGCTTGAGGCCGCCGAGAAAGGCACCGTGCGCTCGGACGGCCGGGGCCAAGATCCGTATCTGATCCATGCCGTGGACGGCGTGGAATACCGCACCAAGATCTCCACCCTGCGCGGCGATTACCGCAAAACGGATGGCAGTAACGGCAACCGTCTGCGGCTGTGGGAGAAGTCCGATTTCAAACCACGCCCGGACGATATCTTCTAGGAGCGCTTATACTGCACCCAGTGGATGCGTCCGAAGAAAAAGCGCAAAGGCGATGAGTACGAATTCCGCGCGGTCACGGCGGAAGACCTCAAACGCGAGCGTATCGTCGAGGACTTTATCGCCAGGCATCTCGCTGGCTGGCAGAACCAGGGCTGGGTGCCGGATGTGGTGATTGAGCCGGGCGACAAGACCGATGAGTCGATCCGCACGCGCGGCTGGACGCACTGGCATCAGCTGTTTAACCCGAGGCAGTTGTTGGTCGCAGGACTTGCCAGGAAAAGCCTCAGGGCGCAATTGGTCGCTGGCTTTCTTCAAAGTCTGAACTGGAATTCCCGCATTAGTCATTGGAGCCCTCTTGACGGTGGTGGTGGGTCTGTAAAGCAAGTCTTCTATAATCAAGCGTTGAACACCTTCTTTAGCTATGGGTGCAGGGCCTCAACGTATTTAGAGAGTTTCTACCGGGCCAATTATTTTCATTTTCCAATTCGCGTCGGGTCGCACATCACAGATGTAATTCTTGCCTCTAATTTAGAAAGCGTAACTGATCTCTCATCACCGACCCACCCTACGGCGACGCGGTGAAGTACGAGGAGATCCTAGAGTTCTTCATCGCCTGGCTGCGCAAGAATCCGCCAGCCCAGTTCGCCGATTGGGTGTGGGACAGCCGCCGCTCGCTCGCGATCAAGGGCGAGGACGATGACTTCCGGCGCGGTATGGTGGCGGCGTACAAGCGCATGACCGACCACATGCCGGACAATGGAATCCAGATCATTATGTTCACCCATCAATCCGGCACCATCTGGGCGGACATGGCGAACATCGTTTGGGCTTCGGGCTTGCGCGTGACAGCCGCGTGGTACATGGTCACGGAAACGGATTCCCCGCTGCGCGAGGGCGGCTACGTCAAGGGCACCGTGCTGCTAGTGCTGCGCAAGCGCCAAGGCGGCGAGTCGATCTACAAAGACGAGCTGGTGCAGGAGATCCGCGATGAGGTGCAGCGCCAGATCGAGACCCTGACGGGCCTCAGCCAATCGCTGAAAGACAAACAGCGCGACGAGAATGTGTTTACCGACGCCGATCTCCAAATGGCCGGCTACGCCGCCGCCTTGCGCGTCCTGACCTCTTACGCGCGCATCGACGGCGCGGATATGACCAAGGAAGCGCTCCGTCCACGCCAGAGAGGCGAGAAGACCCTGGTCGATGAGATCATCACGCTCGCCGTCCAGATCGCGAATGAATTTCTAGTCCCCGACGGACTCGAAACCAAGGTCTGGGAGAAGCTCGCGAACGCCGAGCGTTTCTATCTCAAGATGCTGGAGCTGGAAGCGGAAGGTGTGAACAAGCTCGACAACTACCAGAACTTCTCGAAGGCCTTCAAGGTCGCCGACTACGGCCCGCTGATGGCGAGCGTGAAGCCGAACGACGCGCGGCTCAAGTCCGCGGTGGAGTTCAACCGCGGCAAGTTCTCGGGCTCCGAGTTTGGCGAGTCGGCGACCCGCGCGGTGCTGTATGCACTGATGTCGCTTGAGCGCGGCAAGGAGAGCGATGAGGTCATGAGCAACCTGCGGGACAACGTGCCCGATTACCTCAAGCGCCGCGAGGTGCTGGTCGCGATCTGCAATTACCTCGCAGCCAGAGGTGCGGCACTGCGCCCCGAGGAAGCCTCGAAAGCGCGGGTGCTGAGCGGTCTGATCCGTAACGAGGCCGCGGTCGGACGACGGTAACTATGGCTCTAGTGTAGTGTCCCTTAAATAACTTTACAGTTAAGCCGCCTTCTTTTTTCCCTCGGGGCAGGGTGGATCCGGGCTTGATCTGCTCCATCTTGACCCGCGCCCGCTCGATCTTCTTGATGATGTC
>JBOIEG010000797.1:0-1844 GCA_050740915.1 Gammaproteobacteria bacterium
GCTCGGGATCTCGCGTTCCGGCGGTGCTCGGAATCCTCATGTATTTCAATATACACTGCGGTTCCTGCGCTCCGGCGGAACGCGACCTTCCTTCGCTCGCGACGGTTTTTTCACAAACTCTCAGCCCCTGCCCTGTCGCGAGCACGAGTGGGACTACCCCGAGGATGAACGCAAAAGAGGTCATTAGGATCGGTCGCAGCCTCAGCTGCGCGGCCTCACTGGCGGCGGTGAAGCGATCCTCGCCGGTGTCCTCCCGTTGCTTGGCAAATTCGACGACGAGGATTGCGTTCTTGCTCGCCAGTCCAATGAGCACGATAAAACCGATCTGGGTGAGTATGTTGTTGTCCATGCCGCGCACCCATATCCCAAGCAAGGCGAACAGGATGCACAGCGGTACGATCAGGATGATCGCCAAGGGCAACGACCAGCTTTCATACTGGGCTGTGAGCAGGAGAAACACGAACAGGACGCTGAGGGGAAAGATCAATATTCCCGCCTTGCCTGCGTGCTGCTCCTGGTAAGCGATCTCGGTCCATTCGAAGTCTAGCCCCCGGGGCAGCGAGCTGTGGGCAAGCTCCGCCATCTTTGCCTGCCCGGCGCCCGAGCTGACACCCGGCGCGGTGCTGCCCTGCACCTCTGTCGCCGGGTAGAGGTTATGCCGCACTAGGCGATCCGGGCCGCTCGTGCGCTGGATTGCCACCAGGGAGCCGAGCGGCACCATGGCCCCGGTCGCGCTGCGCGTGCGCAGCCGTGCGATGTCCTCGGGCTCGAGACGGTGGCGG
This sequence comes from Gammaproteobacteria bacterium, assembly GCA_050740915.1. GTDB lineage: Bacteria > Pseudomonadota > Gammaproteobacteria > JBOHHR01 > JBOHHR01 > JBOHHR01. Next base: position 783 of record JBOIEG010000797.1, read on the forward strand.
GCATCGGCTTGGGCGGTGACACGGTAGGTGCGGCCGAACAGATTGAAGTCGTTCACGTACGCCGAGCCCAGATAGATCTGCAAGGTATCGAACACGTTCTCCACCGGCACCTTGAGCATCTCGGCCTTGGTACGGTCGATGTCGAGAAAGTACCGGGGCGTTGCGGTACTGAGCGTGCTGAACACGCGTTCGAGCCCCGCGGTCTGATTGGCCGCGCCAACGAGCTGCCAGGTCGCTGCCTCCAGCGCTGGCAGGCCGTGTCTAGCCCGGTCTTCGACCAGCGCCTTGAAGCCACCGCCCCGGCCCAGTCCGCGCACCGGCGGCGGATCGATGACGAAGAACGGCGCCTCTGATATCTCACTCAAGGACATCTGCAGGCGTTGCACCAGCGCTGCGGCCGTATCCTCCGGCGCTCGGTCGGCAAAAGGAGGCAAGAGCACGAAGAAGGCGGCTGCGTTGGAGGCCGTCGAGAACGTGGTTCCCGAGAAGCCAGCGATAGCAACGACGTTGGTGACGCCGGGGATCGCACCGATCAGCTCATTTGTCCGCCGCACGATTTCATCGGTACGTTGCAGGGAAGCGCACTTCCACGAATCCATGCTGGTTGAGAATATCGCATACCCCTTTCCCGGAAAGTGTTCGCAACTTACCCAACGGCAACGGGCACCCGCGTTACGTACACTTCCTCGTGAAAACGCTGCTTGATCTCGTCAGGCGAAGCAGATTCAAAGAAAAGCTCAAGAGCTTCGCGGAGGTTGTCGCGTGCTTCTTCAATAGTGCCACCTTGGCTCGCAATGTCCAGCTCAGGGCAGAGCGAAACATAGCCATCTCCCTCACGCTCGATGATAGCTGTAAATTGCTTTTCCATAACGTGTACTCCAGTCTACCAATGACGCGTAATAAGACTGTCGAAAAAGTCGCTTATGAAACAACGTCTCTAGTGTAGTGTCCCTTAAATAACTTTACAGTTAAGCCGCCTTCTTTTTTCCCTCGGGGCAGGGTGGATCCGGGCTTGATCTGCTCCATCTTGACCCGCGCCCGCTCGATCTTCTTGATGATGTC
>JBOIEG010000798.1:0-1379 GCA_050740915.1 Gammaproteobacteria bacterium
GACATCATCAAGAAGATCGAGCGGGCGCGGGTCAAGATGGAGCAGATCAAGCCCGGATCCACCCTGCCCCGAGGGAAAAAAGAAGGCGGCTTAACTGTAAAGTTATTTAAGGGACACTACACTAGAATCAAGAGAAATGTTGCTGGATCCGGAGCGCATGCATTCCATCGAGTTATTCGATCCGCTTATTCTGCGGGAACGGCTGAACCCGGGTCACCTTCTTTATACTCGGATATTGAGCCTGGAATTGGCGCTAGAGCACCTGGCGCAGGCGGGATCGAATCTCAAGGGTGGCTAAATTGATGCTAAGTTGGTGCCCACGTTAGTGACGTGTTGGAGCATATGACGATGACAGGCTTGTGAAAGCATCAAGCGTGGCGTTGATTAGACATTTTTCCGGCAGGGACCGCCGGCACTAGTTGTCAACGAGTCTCATAAGACCCTCCCCTCTTCAATGTCTATCACTGGCGGGGCTCAGAAGCAAGCGCACGGAGTTTGCGATCTCGCGGCTCAGTTGGCCGATACACTGGCTCTGGGCATCGACGATCTGCTCGTATTCGGTACCCGATGCCGGCAGCCGGCAGGAGGATTTCCGATTCAGCACCGTCTTTTCATCACTCTTCCTGAGCGTCCATTGGGCCCAGAGGCGCACTTGACCGGCGGCGTCGACATGAAACTCTTGAATATTGGCGGTGACCTGTGCGTCTACTTTCTGCTGGTGCGGCCAGGGATGGAAGACCACGCGCTCGGTCGGCACCAAGACCGAGAGGTTCTCCGCCATCACCCGGGTGAGGGTTTGGTCGAGACGCTCCGCCCAGCGGTGATCTTCGGCGAGCCGGTACTCCTGCTCCGAGACGGCCGTCACGATTTGCGGCCGGTCGAGGTAATCGGACAAGCGGATCGGGCCGAGGCCGATCACCGGTCCCCCGTCGGCGGGAGGTATCGCGGTTTGCGGCGATTCTGCAGGGGTAAGCGGCCTCAGCATGTAGAAATGGATCGGTGCAGTGTTCCGGAAACAGCCATGCAGCACCGGAACCAACAAGGTCAAGAGAAAAATGAGTCGTCTGTTCATGTGGTGAGGCTTCGGGTGGTAATGCTCTAGGCGCTCAGGGCTTGCCAAAGAGGAGGGAATCCGGATGGCGCTCTAGGAAGTCGGTCAGATCCCGAAGCGAGCGCGCGGTGTTGCGCAGCTCCACCAAGGTTTGCTCCAAGGTGGAACCCGGCCCGCCGAACGATTCCACGGCGCCAATTGCACCGCGGCTTTCTTCCATCGCGCTCGTAACCTTGAGCAGCGCCTGCTCGGCCGCTGCCAGCACCGGCCTGATCCCGCCGCGGGTCTCTGCGTGGATATCGCGCACCAGGCCGCGGGTTTCTTTGGC
>JBOIEG010000799.1:0-3393 GCA_050740915.1 Gammaproteobacteria bacterium
AGTTCCGTGTGCGGATCCCCATGTCTCCAGCGGCGTGCGTTCAGCCGGCTGCAACTTGATCGCCACGCGGGTGTTCGGCATGAGCGAGACCATAGCAATCACTGGAAAGTCTGTAAAGTTATTTAAGGGACACTACGCTAGTGCTCTGTCTAAGCACTAGCGCCTGTTGTTTCCAATCTCCAGGATCAGCGTGTCTCCTGGATTGAAGATAGTTATTTGTTTGCGCTTGCTCGATCGCTCGACCTTAACGCCAGATAACATCCCCGCCTCCTGCTCTGACTTGAGCTCCGGTGTCGCTGCCTTTGCCGGGGAAGCGGCCTGTCGTTTGATGGAGCGGGTTGCGGAAGGTGCCAGCTCCGATTTCGCAGCCCCCTCCCCTGCTTCTAGTCCGGCTTTAGCCACCGGCGCCGCGCGAGCACCGCTCGCGCCCTTCGGCTCCTCATCCACATAAGTCGTCTCGATTCGCACCCCAAGCCCGGCTTCTGACTCCTCGGAATGCGCAAGATTTCGAGGGATCTCGCGCTCGGCCAGCAGCGAGTGGCAAACCGAAAGAATGTTTCTGGCATAAGCGCGCTCCTTCGCATCGCTCCATCTCTCGGAGGAAGTAGAGCGCGGTACTTGCTTATCTTGGATCAGGCTGCCTTGCTCCTGAAACGCGTTGAGCTGGACCAGAGTGCAGTGGATCGGCGTTACCATCGCTTTTTGAAACTCTGGAGAGCGCGGATCGGAATCGCCAATACTGAGGGAAAAGCCAACAGGGCTTTGTTGCTGCCGCGCGGCCTCTATCGAGACCTCCAATAGGTGGGAAAACCCGGCTAGCGCCGCATTATCCGTCATTGTATCTCGCTGCAAGTTGCGCATTTCTCCATTGAGCGCGCCAGCATCCTGTACGTCATAGCCCGCTTTGATCAAAGCATTGGCTACCAGTCCCGCGATAGTTTTTAACGCACGGGGCTCAATGTCTCGTAACGCGCCGGTTTCATGGAGGCGCAACAGCATCTTTTGCCGCGCACTGTGGCCATCTCGGGAGGCTGGGCTCTCGGCGTAGGTCCTCGATATCAGCAAACAGCAAACAAGGCTCGCAAGAATAAAAGTGCAACGTCGCATCGCAACTCCCCTCTCAAATGAAAAACAATGACGAAATCCGGTCCCGATATCTGGCGCGAGGATATCTTCTCCTCAGTCGAGCAGGCCTTCTCGGAGAACAAATTCGCGGATGACGCTTAAACCACCGCCGGTCTTCAGGTTCGTGAACACAAAGGGGCGCTCGCCGCGCATCTTGCGCGCATCCCGTTCCATGATTTCCAAAGAGGCGCCGACGTGGGGCGCCAGATCGATCTTGTTGATCACGAGCAGGTCCGAACGGGTGATCCCCGGACCCCCTTTACGCGGGATCTTGTCTCCTGCCGCCACATCGATGACGTAGATCGTGAGATCGGCCAGCTCGGGGCTAAAGGTTGCGCTCAAGTTGTCCCCCCCGCTTTCCACCAAAACCATCTGCAGCTCTGGAAAGCGCCTGACCATGTCGTCCACCGCAGCGATGTTTATCGAAGCATCTTCGCGGATCGCGGTATGCGGGCAACCCCCGGTTTCCACACCCATGATGCGTTCAGGAACCAAGGCCCGGCTGTGAACGAGAAATTGCGCGTCCTCTTTAGTGTAGATGTCATTGGTCACCACCGCGATCTGATAGTCGTTTCTTAGGCTCTTGCACAAGGCGTCCACCAGAGCCGTCTTACCGGAACCGCCCGGCCCGCCGATGCCGACCCGCAACACTTGTTTTTGCTCATTCATGCTCTCGCACGCCGCACGCGGCTCATCGCATCAGGAGCGAAACAAACGGGTGTACTGGACTTCGTGTAGCGCGCTCGCGATCCCCAAACCAGGCGCGAGGCCCCCGATCTGCTCATCTCTAAGGTCAAGACCTTTTTCCACCGCCTGCGGGATGATGTCCGCAAGCTGCAACAGAAGGCGCTGGCCTGCCGTCTGGCCCAACGGGATCAATTTGACCGCTGCGGCCACTTGCTTTTCGCACCAGGCCCAAACATAAGCCTCCGCGGCTTCCTCCACGGGAATATCCCAATGCCACGCGCCTAAAGCAAACATCGCCACATAGCTGGTGTGGCTCGCTGCGCACCATTCCCTCGCCTTCTCCACACCGAGTGCTAGCAGCAGTCTTGCCAAGGCCGTTCCCAGGTTGCGCTCTTCGGCCAGTAACTCGCTGGACTCCCGAGCCGCAAGCAGCCATCGGCTCCAATAGTCAAGCGCCGCCGCGTCGCTCTCTTGCCATCCCCGGTACAGCCGCGCGAACACCGGGGCGTCCAGAACGGCGAGCACGGACTTCACCTGCCCTTCGATCCATTCTTTGGTGTCCTTTTCTTCCCGCACCCAACCCGCCTCGACCGCGAACTCTAAACCCTGGGAATAGGCATAGGCGCCTATGGGCAAGGTGGGACTCAGCAATTGCCATAAACGAAATCGCGCGCTAGCCATGATGGGAGTGAGGCGCACTGGGGGTGTGGGTGTGGCGCTGGTAGGCGCCCGCCTCCGGTTCGAACGGTATGATATCTTGCCTGAGGGTCATGCCTAATGCGCGCACCATCCCGTCGAGCACGTGGTCCCGCAAGTAGCGCACCCAACCCGCGCCGATCTGTACGGCAACATGCCGGTTACCCAAGTGGTAGGCGGCGCGGGCAAGCTGGATCGGATCCACGCTCGCCGCTGTAGAGACGGGTTCCGGAGCGGCCCGCACCTCGATCACCCGGCCGTCGTCGGCCCGCAATCGATCACCCCCGCGCAACACCGTGCCGTGAGGAAGATTCAGACCGACCTCCTCGCCGCTCTCCAGCCTCGCTCGCTGGCGGCTCTTCTGCCTTTCCTCGAACGACAAGATCAACGTCGCCATGGCCGGCGCCGATGTTTGAAGCCGTTCGTGGATGCGGACAATTCCAATCCTGTCATCATCATTGACGCGCATTCGCGACAAGATAAGCAATCCAGCACCACTTTTCAAACAAATACGTGATCCTAAATTCGGCAGTTGATCCGCCCAAAAACCCGCTCACCCTTCTATACCCTTCGACAAGCTCAGGACAGGCATCAGGGCGAACGGATTCTTGGGCAATCACCGGCATGGGTGAAGCGGGCGACAGACCGTTCGTGCTGATGTATAGAAGCATGATGTATAGAAGCCGTCCTGAGCTGCGTCGAAGGGCATGAATGCTCTGCCTCTCAACTGCCGATAGGGTGATAGCTTACGCGGGGATCTAGGAGCCTGTCGGACTTAGGTTGAACACCAAAGCCATAACGTGCGTGTTGAGCGCCAAAATCGAGGTTCGGGTGGTCATCAAGGCGATCGACTCCGTGAGTTGATGATGGACAGACTCTTCTCGG
>JBOIEG010000800.1:0-1975 GCA_050740915.1 Gammaproteobacteria bacterium
CCATGTCTCCAGCGGCGTGCGTTCAGCCGGCTGCAACTTGATCGCCACGCTGGTGTTCGGCATGAGCGAGACCATAGCAATCACTGGAAAGTCTGTAAAGTTATTTAAGGGACACTACACTAGGTACTTATCAAGCGGAGAGAGCGCTCAAGAACCGTAATACCGTCCCGATGCGGAGGGCGCAGTGACGATCAAACGAAAAACGCTTTTGAGGACAAGGGACAAGCGAGAGAACACCCGCAAGCTGTCAATTGGCATTCTGGATAAAGTCCAGGCTCGCCCGCCGCTAGCTCTTCCAGCCAGACCAGCATAGAACCCGAGCGATGCCATCGTGTTAGTCTATTGACTAGACGACGGTCTCGCTCCGTCGCCGCATAGATTGTGATGAACGTCCGAATCCTCAACCACAGATCACCGTGATATCGCGCCATGAACGGATCCCCGTACCCGCTTTACCAAGTCATTTTACAAACACTAATGCAGGAAGCGCTGACAGCTCCCTTGGCGAGCGATGACGAACCCGCGATCATCGACGCTCATACTTTTCAAATGATCGAAGTAAAACGGCTGTTTGATGTTTTAGACACGACCCGCACGAGCTTAGGAAAGGCAGTGCTTTATCGGTCCTTGGCACAGCCCTTGAGCGACGCCAAGCAGATCGCTGAAAAGCAAGACGCTCTGCGCGAGTTGGAAGAAGACACTGCTCTTAGCGAACGGATCGATCAGTTTCTGTCGCAAGCGGAGAAAACGGAAAGCGCCTTCTATCAGCTCTTGTTCGGGGAATTTATCGGATTGACGGGCGCGCCTGCAGGCCGGCTGCAGTTCGAAGGCTACGGATATGCAGCCTACAAAAAGGGCACTCGTTTCATGCTGGAAATAGTCAGAACGGCGCGGGATTTGCCGACACCAAACAGCCCGTACTTGCGAGCCTTAGTTGAGGCGCTCAGGGAATGCGGGGTCTCGCGCGTTTGCGACATCATGCGGGGTCCGGTCTACCTCGTATCTAAACGCTTCAAGACCAGGCACGAGAAGCCCTGGTTTTTACCCGCGATAAAATTTATACCGTCTTTGTTCAAGCCCTTCCTGATCCTTTGGGCGCTCATTGCCCTGTGGATGGTGGTGGATTTGACCCCAACGGTTCTCGGGGCCAGTTTTCTTTGGCCTATCCTGTTCAGTTTGGCGCTTCCCGGTGTTTTGCTTTATGTCCCTTCGGTAGGGGCGTTCGATCGCGATCAGTTTATTTATCCGCTTAGAGATGGGTTTAAAAGCTCGGCCGAGATTTACCGCGCTTTGGAGGCGCTCGGGCGGCTTGACGAGCTGTTGGCCTTCCAGAGCTATGCCCGATCCTTCGGAACTGCGACCACACTGCCCCAGATAAGGGCTGCCGATCGCCATCTCTTTGTCCTCCGTGCCGCACGCAACCCACTGTTAACTAAAGGAAACCAGGATTATGTTAGCAACGATATCGCCTTCGATGAGCATCGCATCACCTTCGTCACCGGGCCGAATAGCGGGGGCAAGACGGCGCTTTGTAGGACCATTGCGCAGATCCAATTGTTGGCGCAGATCGGGTGCTATGTTCCTGCGGTATCCGCAGAGATCTCGGTCGCCGATAAAATCTATTACCAAGCCCCAGAAGCAGGATCGCTGGATGACGCAGAGGGTCGGTTCGAAAAAGAACTCCATCGGACCAAAGCGATCTTCTTCGCGGCCTCCCCTAAAAGCTTGGTGATTTTAGACGAACTGTCCGAAGGCACTACCTATGCGGAAAAGCTAGAAATATCTCGCAGCATTTTGGATGGGTTCTCTCACATCGGGAACACCACTGTGCTCGTGACCCATAACCACGAACTAGTGTAGTGTCCCTTAAATAACTTTACAGTTAAGCCGCCTTCTTTTTCCCTCGGGGCAGGGTGGATCTGGGCTTGATCTGCTCCATCTTGACCCGCGCCCGCTCGATCTTCTTGATGATGTC
>JBOIEG010000801.1:0-2947 GCA_050740915.1 Gammaproteobacteria bacterium
CCTCAGGGATGGGCGAGAGACGCTCGCGAGTCCTGCGCCAGCCCTCGAAGCGCCGATGAACCTGCTCGAGGGGATCGGCATGTGCGGGTGTACCCGCCCGTATCTTTACGGCTACCATCAGCTGTCCTTCCTGCACTCCTAAAGCGGCAACTGACGATATCAAGAACCTCAGCGGAATTCATGCAGGCTTACCGGAAGGACACCATCAGTCCGTTGAGGAGGAGTGCTAGAAGGGATAAGCCTCTTGCTCAATTGACGGCCGACGAGCGGAAGGATTGGATACGGTTATGAACTACCGCTAGGCGTGAAGCTGCTCCGCACCCTTGAAGGGCACGAGAACGTTGTTATGAGCGTAGCGTTCGACCCGATGGGCCGGACGCTCGCCAGCGGGAGCGCTGACAAGACGGTGAAGCTGTGGGAGGTGGCCAGCGGCAAGCTGCTCCGCACCCTCAAAGGCCGGTTGGGGTTGGTCTAAGGGGGTAGCGTCCAATCCTCGATGGCCAGATTGGAAACCCGAGCAAACTCCCGCGTGTTATGCGTGATCAGCGTGGCATCCATGCTGACGGCGTGGGCGGCAATCAAGGTATCCATAGGGCCTATGGGGTGCCCTTTTTTCTGGCTCCTCAGCAAAATTTGTGGGTAGTTTTCTACTTGATAGACCCCATGGAGTTAAGGGCGTCTGAGGGAAACAACGATTCTGACGCAAGTCCTACAGGCTCTGGCTGTGGATATATGGACAACTTCCCTGTTGCCCACATACCCACAGCCCAACAGATTTTTTGATACCCAAAATTTCTGACCTATAGAACGTAACTTTATTTCAAGTAATGAATCAGATGCATAAATACGCCTCAGATCAGTACCCACAAATTCTGCGGAGGAGGCTTATTTAAGTACCACACAGCTCGACCCCGGGCTTCTTGAACAGTGAATTGAAACGACCTTGCAGGTCGTCTCAATCCTTATTGGTTTCCTTATTAGTTAGGCCGCGTTCCGCCTCACTAAGGCGTCTGGCCAGCGCGGGGGAAACTCGGCACCGCGCATGCTCCACCGCACGAAATGCGTCTGACCCATCTTCCCTCGCAGCGCCAACATGACGTGGCTATGCGGGGGTGCGACGACAAACTGCTGGAGTGCGGCTTCGCCTTCTCACACGGACAGCGTCCAAAACTGCCACTGGAGTATATGCGCCAGCAGCGAGTAGCCGAGCAGGCCTGGCGTCCGTCGCAACTGCCCCTGAATACGCCACGTGTAGAGCACAAACACGCCCAAATCGCGAAAGGGTCTGGTTGGCGAAAGGTGACCCAGGGCTTTGGAAATGTGGCCCATGGCTTTATAGACACCGTGCCTCCTCGATTGATATGGCCTCTACTGGGCGAACGCGCAGGAGATATCCGAAAGAATCCGGCACACGCCACGTCCCGTGAGATAGCATCTGCGCCGTGCCGTGTGCGTGTCCCACCAGACAGTTCTCCACAAGATGTCACAGCGCGTCTATGCGGAGAGAACAGCCTGGCAATGGTCTCAACGCATGAGATATCCTAAGGTAAAGTTACCCTCAGAGACAACCGCCGCTCATCGCACAGCCTCCAGCACGGAGGTTTTGTCCTCCACACCTCCGGGGCCTAACGTGGAGCTAACCGGCTCGCAATAAGCGGTGCGAAGCGCCGCTTATTGCGAGCCGGTGTTGAGCGCGTAGTTGGGTTGCAAGTACCGAGGCCGGTTGCTTCTTAGCCATGCCTCAAATCTATTCATTGAATCCGAAAACTCTAGCCCGGACCCGATTTGATAGTTCATTAGGGCCTGCATTAGCCGAACTACCGTTTCTTCCTCATTGAATGATACGTAATGCTCTTCTTCGCGATTCGCGTGCTTCAGGGAGTTCTTCGTGACATTCACCAGCTTTTGACTGAACTCGCACTTGTTCTCGTATGCCAGTCCGGGGTTGATTGCCTCCTTGTACATGCGACAGAACACGTTTTCTTCGTTGTTCTGCACCCATGTTCCGTCCGTGTAGTTGCCCAAGGCTTTCTCGGATGTCGCTGCTAGTGCAATGATGGAGCATGGATCCACGGAGGCCAAGCAAATTCTCACCAGACACTCTTTATCACTAGCACAACTGCGCTTACCGTTGATATTAGGAGCACAGCAGTGCGCGAATAACCTCGGTCCAGTACTCTCGCTACAGGCGTGGCGAGAACGTAACCAGCCAAAAAACCGGGAATAAGGTACAACCCTAGACGTAACTCTTTTACCCCGAAATGATTGGCGGCGTACAGAAATGCCAGCATCAATATCGACGATACGAAGTACAAGAATCCGAGGGTGGCACGAAGCGTTTTGCTTTCCTCGTGTTGATACAAGAGCGCTAACACCGGCGCGCCAATTGCCGCGGTAGCGCCCATGAACCCAGATAGCGCGCCAGCAGCGATCAAATTAAGGCGAGTAAATTGAATTCTTACCTCAGCGGCCGTGATGGCCACTGCCAACAACACCAAAACGCCGAAGAGAATCCCAGCCCGATCGAGGGGGATCGCAGAGATGCTAAGCGTTCCTAGCGCCATTCCTGCTATCAATCCCGCCATTAGTGTCTTCACATTTAAGAAATTGATGCTGTTTCTACCTAGATATGCCATCAAAAAAGACAATGCAAGGCTTGCAAAAATCAACGGGCCGGGAACTAGTTCTAAGCTTATGAGGCCAAGCAGTGGAACAACGACCAAGCCCGCCCCGAGACCTGTTGATGCCTGTAAGACCGCACCTAATGTAATTGCGCAGGCAGACGCAGCAAGATTACCGACAGTAAAGTCTATTTGTACACTCAGAGTTTGTGAATTTTTCGATATTCGCGGCGATAAGCCGCCGAGAGGGGATACCGGCGCCGGTGAGACAAGCGCGGGTGGAATGTCGCCTAGCCCTCGCAAAACCCGCCAATTCGCCCCAAACG
>JBOIEG010000802.1:0-2700 GCA_050740915.1 Gammaproteobacteria bacterium
TGTGCGGGTGTACCCGCCCGTATCTTTGCGGCTACCATCAGCTGTCCTTCCTGCACTCCTAAAGCGGCAACTGACGATATCAAGAACCTCAGCGGAATTCATGCAGGCTTACCGGAAGGACACAGACGGTCAAATCGCACCTTGGCAACCTCACCGATGCGGCCAGAGCGTTGGGCATCAGCCGCTCAACCCTGTGGCGGCGATTGAAGGAATATCAGATAGAGGCGTAGCGGCAGGGCAATTATTGCCACAGCTAAGGCACTTCGATTAATTCGGAGTACCCGCCCTCGCAGGGGCGTGAGGCTTCGCCAATCACCTTAAGTGATGGACCAATGAAGCAAAGCAAAACCCACGCTTTTTGCTTTGTGATTCGATAAATTGCAGGGAAGCAATTTTATCGAAGCGCCCTTTACTTTCGACTAGCTACGCTGGCCTGGTGCACCCCCCGCCGTGGATCGGGGCTGAGCCTCCCTCAAGTCTTACCCAATCGCGAACACGCGTCCAGCGGAAATGCCGCGTTGCCACGATCGACGTTACATTTCAGCCTTATCGGTTGTTTCAACTTGAAACTTCGGGTGCAGCAGGCTGAAACGTTAACGTCGCCGACCCGCAGCCTGGTCGGGCGCCATTGCCGGTCAAAACCCACGTCATCAGACGCTTTCAGCGCGGCCCAGCCTCTTTGGCACAGAGAGTGATTAAATCTCCAGCGTGCTGGCAAGCGTTATAAGCCGGCCTGCCGTCGACTCTAGGGACGGCACTTACTGAGCCCGTACTGTGGACGTTTACACCCATCATTAAAAGAGTACAAGTAATGAGACTTGCATACCCATTCCGGCCTTGCAGAATTTCCAGGACGGGATTATCCGTCCTGGCGTCGGTGGCGTTTACTCTGCTTCCGGCTCCGCAATCCCAGGCCCAATCCGCCGTTCTCAGCGAAACGGTGGCGACACAGATCCCCGGCCGGGATTTGCGCGTGAATCCTCCCGCCATCGCCTCGCTCATCATCACCCCCCTGGGGGGCGTGGGCGCCCTGGAGAAGGGCCTTTTAGAGGTGCGGTTCAAAGAATCCGGACTTCCTTCCTCTTTGCAGATCCTACACGAAGGGAGCCTGAAAACCTTGCGGGACGACGGAACGGGAGACGATGCCGCCCAAGACGGTGTCTATTCCGCCCTGTTGGACTTCGAGCTCAGGGAAATCCAAGACCCTCTGGTGGTTTCGCCTCTCTCGGTGAGCACCGACCTCGACCCGGAAAAAACCCTATTCATCCGGGATGCATCCGTGGTTAATGATCCCTCCCAGACCTCCGATCCCTGCATGAGCAGAAGCTCAACCGACGCCAAGAAGAAATGGACCTTCGGGTATCTGCTGACCCAAATCGCCAACCGAACGAAAACCGGCCGCACTCCCAGCGACCTCGCCATGTTCCTGTTGAAGCAATGGGAAACCGAGCGCGTCATCAACGATGATGTGGTACCGGCCCGCTCCTCCATCCGGGCTCTGGTCATCAACTCCTGGCTTGAGGCCAGCGGCAATACCGGCAAGCTCGCCATGCACAAGGCGCCTTTCCGGCTCCTCGGCATCGTGAACCGGGTCGGCCTGCGCCAGAACCTTTTCTTCGGTGAAGGTCTGGCTGGCGAGCTCCGTTTCGTATGGGGCGTGCTGGATCTGGATCCGAACAACCAAGCGGCCGACGGCTCCTGCAACGAATTCGGGTCCTTCACTCTCATCATGGAATTCGCGGTGGACAAGAAAACCCCTGCAAAAGTCAAAGCCTACGGCACGAAATGGACGGACCTGAATTCCATGACCCTGAATTCCGCGGCCTATCGGGAATCTCTTCAGGTCATCACCGAAAGCGTGGTCAAGGCGGGAGCCGGAGCCGTTAAGAAACGGGCCAATGGCAGTGCGCTCATCCGGATCCGCAGCAACGAAATCCAGTTGGCAGGACCCTGGGAATTGCGGGAATTCAATCTCCGTAAACCCCATCCCACCCGCACTGATGTCGGACTTTTCTTCGAGACCGACGTTAAGCAGACCCCCGACAATACCCCCGTCATTGGTCACAACGGATCGGCCCTGTTCGCGAAATACGTGAATGACACGGAGGCGGAAATCCTAGCCGGCAAGCACAATGTCCCCCATCTCTTCGATGGCGCTCGGTTCCGCGGAGGCGCTTCCGAAAACGGCGGCTTCGACTTCTGGAACGTCCCGGGGATTGGCAATAACGAGGCCCGCCACCTCGTTTCAGTGAATACCTGCAACGGCTGCCACGGCGCCGAAACCCAGACGGGATTCCTCCACGTCTTCCCCCGGGCCCGCAGCCAGCGCGCCGGGCTGTCCGGATTCCTGACGGGCATCGACGTGAGCGACCCGGTGAATTCCGCCACGGTCCGGCATATGCCTGACCTGGATCGCAGGGCGGTGGATTTGCACAGCTTGGTCAGTTCCCCGGTCATTTCCCAATTGGGTTTCCAGCCGACGAACCGCACTCATTAATCGCCCATTCAATCTGGCATTGAATCGAAAACGGGATCCCGGGCCATGGCCCGGGATCTTTTTTTCCCCGGCTCTGGAACTAGTGTAGTGTCCCTTAAATAACTTTACAGTTAAGCCGCCTTCTTTTTCCCTCGGGGCAGGGTGGATCTGGGCTTGATCTGCTCCATCTTGACCCGCGCCCGCTCGATCTTCTTGATGATGTC
>JBOIEG010000803.1:0-1793 GCA_050740915.1 Gammaproteobacteria bacterium
GACATCATCAAGAAGATCGAGCGGGCGCGGGTCAAGATGGAGCAGATCAAGCCCAGATCCACCCTGCCCCGAGGGAAAAAGAAGGCGGCTTAACTGTAAAGTTATTTAAGGGACACTACACTAGGGACATCATGGAGGAGCTGGCAGGCCTCGGGTTCCGTTTCGCCATAGACGATTTCGGCGCCGGTTTCAGTTCGCTTCATTATCTAAGGAAGCTTCCGGTGGTCTGGGTGAAGCTCGACCGCTCGGTGGTTAAAGGACTGGCCGTGAACGAGAGTGACCGCGATTTCTGTCGCGCCTTCGTCGCCATGGTGCATGCTTATGGAAAACGAGTGATCGGCGTAGGTGTAGAGGACGCTGCGACTCTGGTTTTGCTCAAGGAAATGGGCGGGGATTTCATGCAGGGTTTTTACATCAGCGAGGAAGGGGGGAATCGACCGCCCCGGAAAACGACAACGCGCCGCTTGTTGCGGGGCGGCGCTAATGGAAACGAGGACCAGCCTATGGAATAAAATATGCCTTTCAAACCACATTCGTTTTGGCGGTGTCTTCTTGTTAGGCGATGAAAAAACAAAAACAGGCGACGGAAAGCGGAGCAAGTCCATTGCTAAGCTTTCCGGATTTAGCCGGTCCCAGACCTGAGGTTGCCGCCGATTCACTGCCCGTTTCCGTCGGCCGTGAGCCCACATGCGGAGGCCGTGCACCAACACACCCTGGCATGGGTAGAACGCCATGCACTGGTCACGGACGCCCGCGCACTCGAACGCCTGCGGGCCTCCAAGTTCGGCTGGCTCGCAGCGCGCGCCTATCCCCACGGCCCCGCTCGATCGGCTAGCGATCGTCTCAGACTGGAACACCTGGCTCTTTATGATCGATGACCAGTGCGACGAGCACGGCATCGGCAAGCGGCCCCAGCGTCTGGCCACCCTGCACGCGAAGTGCCTGCAAGTACTGGCGGGGGGTAAGCGCGAACCCCAGCACCCTACCACAACGCAATTCCCGCCGCACGAACGCAGGTCCGGCGAGAATCACGCCGATCTGCCTCTGCTCCGTGCATTAGAGGATCTCCGGGAGCGCCTACAGGCCATCGTGGCGTGCGACTGGATGGCCCGTTTCCTCCATAGCGTCTCGGAGTATTTCGAGTCGTCCGTATGGGAAGCCGAGAACCGCGCCCATGGCCGCTGGCCAGAGCCGGCGACCTACATCCGTATGCGCCCCTACACCGGAGGTCTCTACACGGACATCGAGCTTATCGAGCCGGTCGAGCGGATCACCCTGCCGCTCGCGGTGCGTAAGCACCCTCACCTGCAGCGGCTCGCGCTCATCGCCAACAACGTCGTCTGCTGGTCCAACGACATCATTTCGTTGCAGAAGGAGCACGCCCACCACGACAGGCACAATCTGGCCTTGATCTTCCACCGGCACTATGGATTGACCATCCAGGAGGCGGTCGACCGCGTGGCGAAGCTCACCGAGGCGCAGATGCGGCACTTCATCGCGCTAGAGAGCCGCATGTCTGGCTTTGGGGTCGGGCTCGATGCCGGAGTCCGGCGCTTTGTCGCTGTGCTGCGCGCGTGGATGCGGGGCAACCTCGACTGGTCTTACCGACTCGGGCCGCTATGGGCAGGCCGGTCGCGCAGGCAAGCGAGTGCTTAATTGCATTAAATAATTGGCTCCTCAGCAAAATTTGTGGGTAGTTTTCTACTTGATAGACCCCATGGAGTTAAGGGCGTCTGAGGAAAACAACGATTCTGACGCAAGTCCTACAGGCTCTGGCTGTGGATATATGGACA
>JBOIEG010000804.1:0-1160 GCA_050740915.1 Gammaproteobacteria bacterium
CCACCGTCGAGGACATCATCAAGAAGATCGAGCGGGCGCGGGTCAAGCTGGAGCAGATCAAGCCCAGATCCACCCTGCCCCGAGGGAAAAAAGAAGGCGGCTTAACTGTAAAGTTATTTAAGGGACACTACACTAGCTACCAGGTCCTCTGGACCGAAACGGCACGCACGGACCTCAAAGAGATCGTTCGTTTTATTGCCCACGACAGCGTCGAAAACGCACTTGAGGTCCTCAGCCGGCTGGAACACGCCGCACAAAAGCTCGGTCACATGCCCGAACACGGCCGTTACCTGCCTGAGTTGCGGCATATCAACGTCCTCACCTACCGCGAAATCGTGATCAAGCCGTGGCGCATCGTCTACCGGATTGACCCAAGATCGGTCCATGTCCTCGGTGTACTGGACGGCCGGCGCGATCTCGCCGCATTGCTGCTCGAACGACTGACCCGTTGAGCGGTAACGAACGAACCGCACCGAAAAGCTTTGCTTTCTGTCTTGCCGCGTTGCAGATAGAGCGCTAATATAAGACCATAATTCAGGTCTTTTAGGCGCCTTATGGAAGTCGTGTACGCGGATGCCTCGGTCAGCATCACCGAATTGAAGAAGAATCCCTCGGCAGTCATCGAACAGGCCGAGGGCTTCCCGGTGGCCATCCTCAATCACAACAAGCCTGCCGCCTATCTGGTGCCGGCCGCCGCCTTCGAGGCCTTGCTGGACAAGCTGGAGGATGTGGAGTTGGCCGCGATCGTCAAGCAGCGTGAGGGCCAGGCGGAAGTAGAGATCTCGCTGGATGAGCTATAAAAAGCGGCCTAGAAAACTACTAGTCAGAGGTTGTGAATTTTTCGATTTCGCGGCGATAAGCCGCCGAGAGGGGATACCGGCGCCGGTGAGACAAGCGCGGGTGGAATGTCGCCTAACCCGCCAATTCGCCCCAAACGACGAGTCTCGGGGACTTTGTGCCCCGTTATCCGGTCATTGCCGCCACTTCAGGCGCACCTGTCCCTAGCCCGAGCAACTCGGGCGCCAGGCGAAGCCGCGCATCAGGTTGTGTGCCAACGCATGGAGCAGCAGTACGCTACGAACTTTGCTTTTTCCGCGCACCCGCAACCGGGTCAAGCCGCGTTCTCGCGCTAAGGCATTGACGCATTCGGCGGTCGCCGC
>JBOIEG010000805.1:0-2950 GCA_050740915.1 Gammaproteobacteria bacterium
CGGATTTAAAAGAGGCGATCGAGGAATTTAGGCAAGCCTGGAACCAAAATCCCAAGCCCTTCATCTGGACGGCCACCGTCGAGGACAGCATCAAGAAGATCGAGCGGGCGCGGGTCAAGATGGAGCAGATCAAGCCCAGATCCACCCTGCCCCGAGGGAAAAAGAAGGCGGCTTAACTGTAAAGTTATTTAAGGGACACTACACTAGCAGGTTGATGAAAAACTGTTTTGCGCTCCATCTGCCCTTCGACCGTGCTCAGGACAGGCTTTGTCGCACACTCGCTCGCCCGTCGCAGATGACGGAGATCTGCTATTCGAAATCCCTGAGCTCGGAAGGCTCGATGCCTGGCTCTGGACCCTTCGGGGATCTTTTGGGCTTACCCCGGGGGGGCTGTCCTCCTACAGCTTTTCCGGTGAATCCTTATCCGCGACCTTGCTCCCAACACTTTTCAACCGGCCTTCGCCAGTTTCTTTAAGATTGCAGTTTCACGATGTCCCGCGGTGACGCTCATCGGGTCCAACGGCAGCTTCTTTTTTGGGGGCCTTTAAGGGCTTTAGTAAGAGCTTTCCTCCCGCAAGACTATTCGGTATCATGCGCCGCTCACACCCGGGCCGTTAGCTCAGCCGGTAGAGCAGCGGACTTTTAATCCGTTGGTCGGGGGTTCGACTCCCCCACGGCCCACAATAAATCAATAAGTTATGATAGATCTCGGTCGTCGCCTGCGGAATATTCCGCCGTTTGCGGAATATTTTTTTCCCCTTTGGGCCGTAACGGGTCTACCCGCTCCACAGTTCTGACCTTCACGTAGCGATCCGTCATGGCGCTACTCTTGTGACCCGCGATACGCTGCGCGTCCTGGCCGAGCTCCCGGGCGTCGGTGATCACCTTCGCCCGCAAGTCGTGTTCGGTGAATCGCTCCAGACCTGTTGCCACGGCCTTTGCCATTGCCCGCTGCCATATGGAGCGAAACCCAGTCGGTGTATACGGTTGCCCACGGCGCGTGCAAAACAAATGCATCCCCCGCACTGGTCTGGGAAGCCTCGTAACCACATCGACCGCTGCGCGCAGTTCCCGCGCCCACCCATACAGCAACCGCGTTCCCGTTTTGTTTTGGGTCACAATTAAGCCCTCATCTATCAGATCAGAAAGCTTAATGCTGAGCATGTCGCCGCAGCGAAGGCCCGTAAGCCGCTTCAAACCTACATACGCTTGAAGAAACGGTGGACACACCGATAAAAACAGGTCCAGCTCATCATCGGTTACGTAGCGGTTTCGCGGTTTCTCGGGGTTGCGAGAGACCTGCCTGCAGGGGTTTTCCTTCGCCACACCCCAACGGATGGCGTATTGAAACACGTGCGACAGCAAAGCCTTTTCCCGGTTTGCCCGTACCGGTGCCTTACGCTCGTCCATATACGCATAGATATGCGGTGGCATGATGTCTTCGGGGCGCATGTGGCCAAACACTTTACGTAAGTTGCGTATCTCCTCTACGTTATAACGGAACGTGCAAGCCGATTTCAGCGGCGCTACCTCACGCATGTAGCGATCCATAATCTCGCTCATCGTATTGATGTGCGCGGGCCTGCCAACGATCTCGGCCCAACGAGCCATCGCCTGGACGAATTCCCTTCCGAGATTGACCTTACCCCCCTTGCCAGGCACAAAGAAATAACTGCCGTGGTCGAAATAGACCCGTTGCGGTAAGTCCCGGCGATGCTTGCGACGGCGGCCCATACCCATCACTTTACCTCTTGCTGTTGAGCGCAGACAAGTCAGGTTCAGTGCGTCTTTTGATCCGTTCACCGGTCAGGCGCGTTCGCACGTGCTCCACCAGCAAACGCGGATAGCCATCGGCAGCGACCGTAAAGACAAAGCCATTCTCGCGAAGCCAACGGATCATGCAGCTTGGCCGCTGATAGCCGGTTAGCGTTCGCAGTTCTTCTAGTGAGAGAAACATGCACAAATCAAAAGGATGTGCTTGGCCTACGACACGCTTTACCCGGCACAGGGTTCGCCTGAACTTGCGTCGCGCTTTGGTCCCATCGCCTGCGCGCTGCAACTGAACTCGGTTCGAATCTTCCACTCCCATTCGCCCAGGCACCCCTTGACCTTCCCTTAACGCACATGCACTGTGCGCTAAGAGAAGGCCCCTCCGAGGGAGGGGCAGAGTTGAGCAGATAAATGCTTTGGCATTACCCACTCAGGCGGCAAGGCGCTGGAATTCAGCGCTTTCGACCATGCGGGCCACACGTACTTCGCGCTCCAGCACGATGGCGGCGATGTTGTCGCTTGATGACGCTCGCACGCTCTCATGCGTCGCCCAATAGGTCGCGGCGTTGGTCGGGTAAGGGTGTGCGGTGTTGCCACCACACTCTCCCCTAAGAACCGGGCGTGCCAGTTTCCTCGCACCCGGCTCAAGCCTCTGCTAAGGTCTCTTGCGAGACCCGACTGCACACCTTCAACCTACGGCTATGGATTTGCCTATGGCAGTTCGGATGTAGAAGCACGAGGTTGGCAACGTTATCCTCACCACCTTCGGATTTGGGACGGATGTGGTGGATGTTCCACCCTGTCTCCTTCGTTATCTTCTGGTAGCAGAGGGGACAATTGCCTTTCTGGTCCTTCCAAAGGGTTAACAGCACCTTTCTTCCCTTGAGGTCCTCTTTCATCTTCAGACCGAGGGGGTCCTCGAAGTAGGTTTCCCATTGGGGATCGAAGGGATTCGCTGCTCCTTTGATTTTCACATGCCGCCGAATCCTGGTTTCACTTGCTCTAGTGAGTTTCAACCATATGGGCTTTCCGTCGGGGTAACACTTCCCCGTGTCAGAGGTTGTGAATTTTTCGATATTCGCGGCGATAAGCCGCCGAGAGGGGATACCAGCGCCGGTGAGACAAGCGCGGGTGGAATGTCGCCTAGCCCTCGCAAAACCCGCCAATTCGCCCCAAACGA
>JBOIEG010000806.1:0-1970 GCA_050740915.1 Gammaproteobacteria bacterium
TTGTTCTGACCCGCCAGGGCGCCCAAGATAATCCGGCAGCGCAGCGCCACCTGTTGCGGAGTTCCGTGTGCGGATCCCCATGTCTCCAGCTGCATGCGTTCAGCCGGCTGCAACTTGATCGCCACGCTGGTGTTCGGCATGAGCGAGACCATAGCAATCACTGGAAAGTCTGTAAAGTTATTTAAGGGACACTACACTAGAACGAATATTTGACACTTATCGCCAAATGATAGACGGTGTCGAGAGTCTTATCATCAGAGTAAACAGCGTTCGCTGATAGGGGCGGCCGCGCCCAAATCGAATGTCGCCGGCCCGTTGCGAAAAGTATTTAGAGTGGAGGGAATGCGATTTCAGGGGTAGCAACACATGGCGCTCAAGAACAACTTGCTCGTCATCCCTTAGCTTTTTTTGTGATGCCAAAAATAGGGCGGGGGCTGCTGTGGTGGCTCGCTGTCTCTCTAACTGAATGGTTCGTCCAAAACCGGCGGCCCGAATGGGTGAGGTAACCGTCCTTACTGACCAAACCCATGTTAACGGCGGCCTTGAGCACAGCGCGATCTTTCACGTCCGTTAAATAGATCTGACCGTCGCCATAGCGCTGGTCAAGTAATCTGGTCAACGCGGTCTTATTGATATTTTCCCCGGAACCATCCATTTCTCTGCCCTTACTGATCGTATTCAATGATGAAGTCGTCGCTCCTCACCTCTTCCCATCGAAAATCCTCTCCGTTTCCTCGCTCGGGCAGGATGTCCTCGAAATCTTCGACCTTCCAGTTGAGTAAGGTATCACCCGATTCCAGTTCGAATTCCATGATCTGGGGTTCCAAGCTGGAATTTTCGTGCAGTTCAAACATCACTCTACCCCCATATGACTGTTACGCTCGGTAGACAATGGGCAGATTGCGTGCCATGTAATGGCGCCTTTTAGCCTGCACATCCTTAGTTAAGAACATGTCGGCGCGATTAGGGAGCTAGATTAAAGAGACCAACCCTGGCTGGCAGCGAACTATTTCACACCGCGGCTGTGATAAATTAACCAAGCCAAGCTGAACGCGTTATGACAGGATTGCATTTGCGCTGAGTGAGGTCAGAGAACGATGTGGCAAGCACGTATCGACAGTTGCCGCAGCCGTGCGCCTTAAAGGGCCTGGCGATACCCTTTGTAGGGCACTTCGATAAATGGCTTCCTTGCGATTTATCGAATCGCAAAGCAAAAAGCGCGGTTTTTGCTTTGCTCCATGGGTCAATCACGTAAATCGTGAGTGACCCATGTCCTCACGTCCCTGTGAGAGCGGGCACTCCGAATTAATCGAAGTGCCCTGTATACGCCGCGAGCTCTCCAAACTGTTCTTGACAAAATTGAGCGTATAAAGGGCATTTCCGCAACAACACCTCGTGCTTTCCGGTGGCTATGATCCGACCTGCGTCAAGCACCACTATCTTATCGGCACCGAGGATGGTAGAGAGTCTGTGGGCGATGACGAGGGAAGTGCGATCTTTGAGTAATCGAGCAAGCCCCTGTTGCACCTGGCGTTCGGAGTGGGAGTCCAGCGCCGAGGTGGCTTCATCAAGGATCAGGATCTTCGGATCTTTAAGAAACGCCCTGGCGATCGCCAGGCGTTGTTTCTGACCGCCGGAGAGGCTTGCTCCCCGTTCCCCGATCTCGGTCCATAACCCCTCTGGCAGTTGTTCGACGAATTCTAGGGCGTAAGCCGCCTCCAGGGCGCAACGCAGATCGTCAATGCCGGCTTCGGGGTTGGCAAGCAGCAGGTTTTCTTGGATGGTGCCGGAGAACAGTATCGTTTCTTGATTCACGATGCCGATCTGGCGCCGTAGCGCGTCTAGTGTAGTGTCCCTTAAATAACTTTACAGACTTTCCAGTGATTGCTATGGTCTCGCTCATGCCGACCACCCGCGTGGCGATCAAGTTGCAGCCGGCTGAACGCACGCCGCTGGAGACATGGGGATCC
>JBOIEG010000807.1:0-2364 GCA_050740915.1 Gammaproteobacteria bacterium
GACATCATCAAGAAGATCGAGCGGGCGCGGGTCAAGATGGAGCAGATCAAGCCCAGATCCACCCTGCCCCGAGGGAAAAAGAAGGCGGCTTAACTGTAAAGTTATTTAAGGGACACTACACTAGGGAAAACGGCAGCCGCCACTCCCGAAAGCGCCGTGCGTTTAGCTCGGCCAGGGAGCGGCTTATGTTCGACAATTTGCAGAGCTCTGCAACCGACAGTTGGCGCGCGTGCTCGACCAGGTGTTTCGCTTCCGCGATGAATTGCAGAAGGGTAACGCCTTGAGTGCACGGCGCTGTTTCAAAATCGAGTTTCTTAGCCGGCGAGATGACGAGCAACATGGCGCGTTCTTTTAACCTCCACAACTCAGGCCCATCGGCTCTCAATGATCTGGGAGCACGCGGAGACTGCGCAGAGCATAGTCCTTAAGGCTAGACATCGGATAATACATCCCTTCCAGGCGGCGTATCCACCATTGGCCATTTGCGCGTGCGCGCGCATCGGCAAACGCATAACGGTATAGCTGTGCGCGCGTAAATCGCGGCGCAGCAGGCGCGAAAGGGTTATTCGCTAGTAAGCTCACCACCTCGGCCTGGTTTTGCAACAGGCGAAACAGGAGATCGGAAAACCAGGGATTTCTACCCTCCTCGTCCAAGGCCGCAAACCACATCTGCCAGTCCAAGCGCGGCTGATGGGGGATGTTCCATCCTGGACGTCGCCGCAGCTCTCCCGGTTTGTATCGGAATTCGTACGGCACCCAAACTTTCCCGTCCAGCGAACCCTCGATGATGATCTCCGGCCGCATCGTCGTCATCACCGCGAATAAGCCATAGGAATTCACGATGCGAAACGGCTCGACCGGCACGCCCAGCACCGTGGCGAAGCGCCCGACAACCCCCGCCCCCGAGGGAAGAAGCTGGGCGAGGCTGGTGAGAAGGATAAAGCCGGCTAGCACGGCCAACCCCGCCCGAGCTCCTGGGCCGGGTTTGCTTTGAGTGAAAGTCAGTAGCTTGTTCGTAAACCGCTGCGGCCATAGGCACTTAAGGTCCCTGTCTTCAAGCAAGAACAAACAAAGCGCAAGCGTGAGCAGATTAAAGAAATTGTAGTTTCCGGTCATGAGGATCACGATCTGGAACAAAACGGTTGCCGCTGCCGCCAGCAGTCGCGGTCGACGTGCGCAAAAATACAGAAACGGGATGGCCAATTCGACAACAAGAGTAAGCAACACCGCAAAGCGCAATAGCTCCCCGGGAAGCTGGTGCGCGTACCAAGCTACCCAGGTGGGCAGAGGTTGGGTTTCGAAATGGTAATGCAGCGCGTTCAGACTCGCCCAACTGGGATCATGGCTCAATAGCTTCACGCACCCGGACAGAAACATTAAACGAAACAACAGCCAACGGAACAAAAAGGGAATAAGGGGCGAGTGCAACGGCAGCAAGATGGCCAGGAATCCGCTTTCCAGTAGCAGCAGGTCCCATTGAAAGGACATGAACTCTTGTCCAGCGTAGAAAAGCGACAAATAGAGGGCGAAGCACAGCACCAAGCACAGGCGTTGCGCGACGCTTAAGGCAACCAGCAGAGCTGCCGTCAGGCCCGCCAAGCAGACTGCACGCAGGCTGAGATCGCTCGCGTCTAGCCAGAACAAGGTCGGTAGCCGCCAGTAAGCGGCTGCTCCCAGATATTCTTGGGCTCGGGTGAGGTAGGGTTGCAGCGGGAGAATTCCCTGTTCGCCCACTAATCCTTGGGCCTGGCTTGCGAAAGAGGCGAACGCGGCGGCGTAGATGAGGCCGATAAAGCGTAAGAAAAACCAACTCGCGCAGCGGTAGCTCACGGGCTCACGATAGGAGCCCCAGAGGAGCTTGGACAGGGTAAAAGCCGATCCACGCCTCGCGGCAATGAAGCGGTACAAGCGCTCGGCCAGGGGTGCGACCCCCGGAACGTGCTTATATACCCACAGGCAGCGCGGTTTCCCTCCATGGTATAAGACACGAAAGCTCGCTTGCGCCCCTTCCGACACGCGCCCATCGCGCTCCACGAGCTGTATAGAACCGCGAAAACGCTCTAGAGGGATATCGGGGAAGTCCTGCGCGGCGATTTGATAGGGTTGGTAGCAAACAGTATCCGCGGTGAGCTTCTGCCAATAGTTAATCCAATAGACGCAAAAGGCGCAATCGCCATCGTAAATGAGTAGCGGCTTGGACATAGACAGAGCGATAGAACGACGGGCGCCCACCTCATCTCAGAGTTTGTGAATTTTTCGATATTCGCGGCGATAAGCCGCCGAGAGGGGATACCGGCGCCGGTGAGACAAGCGCGGGTGGAATGTCGCCTAGCCCTCGCAAAACCCGCCAATTCGCCCCAAACG
>JBOIEG010000808.1:0-3687 GCA_050740915.1 Gammaproteobacteria bacterium
AGGAAGGAGCGCAATGCGGTGGTCATGAGCTTCGCCCGCTTCAGATGCAGACGCGGCACTTGGCGCTGCACAAATCTCACGACATCGCCGGCACACAGCCGCGAGAGTCTGACTCGTCCATCGCCGAAACAATCCTTGAGAAAATCGCGGATGAACGGCACGTAGTTGACGATCGTGGCCCCGGCCAAGGCGCGCGCTTCGCGCAAGTACTGCTCGTATGCTTGGGCACAGCGCTCAGCCGAGGTCAGTCGAAGTGCTGATATCTTCTCGGCGGGGATCACGCCCTCACGGCGCAGAAACTCAAGGAAATGTCTGAGCGCGGCAGCATCCCCCCGACAAGGCCGCACGTGTCGAGCGCGATACCGTAAATACCGTACCGAGTGATCAGAACAGATGCTGCTCAATTCGGCCCCTTTTTGTTTAAGCCATCGGCTAAAACATGCAGCGAGCAAAACCTGCCGGTGAATCGAATCCAGGGCGTATCCCTGCTCACTCACCGATGTTGCAAACGAGCCGATATGGGCCGCGAGCGGGCCTTCCGGCGCTCGCGATAGAACCACTTGGTTATTGATGAGGCACTTCACGGTGGACTCCTTCCCCGACTCCGGGGGCTGGTGGAAAGAGTCAAGACTATCTCTATCCGACCTCACGCATTTGCTGGAAAAACTGGGCTGTCGCAGAGTTACAAGACATAGTCAGGAAGGGTAGATAGTGGCGCAGCGAATGCAGTGAGACCCGTTTGTCGATCTCGGCGGCGGTGCACGCCCGGTGGAACGCACAGTTGAGTTGCCGGGTCGACATCGGGTTCACCGGATTCTGCCCCGGGAACAGCCAACCACCGGGGAGCAGCTTGCGCTCTGCCCGACCCTCTCGCCACCAGGCACGCAAGATCCTCAGCAGTGCCGGTGAAAGCATGGCTTGGCGATCCCGTTGGCCTTTGCCCTGCTCGACCCGGAGGATCATGCGTTCGCTGTCGATGTCGGTGACCTTGAGGTGCACGACCTCGTTGGCACGCAAGCCGGCGCCGTAGGCGACACCGAGTGCGGCCTGGTACTTGAGGCTACCCGCGCCTTGGAGCAATCGGGTGACTTCGTCGAGACTCAAGATCTCGGGGAGCTTGCGCGGTTCATAGACGTGGCGCATCTTCTTCATCGCCGCGGGCCGATCGAGCGTGGTCTCGAAGAAGAACCTGAGCCCCGTGATAATCGCGTTCAGGCGGATCTTCCTTCTCAGCAATCGGCGAGAAATTGGCATAACGCATTGAGCGGTATGGAATAGTTGAGATAGAGGTGGATATGCTTTACTGCCTACAAAGCTCTCGCTGCGGTGTTGGGGAAGGTAATGCCGAGCGCCGAGAAGATAGCCGACTGAATCGCATCGGGACGCGGCAGGCGGGCGAAGGTTTTGTCGTTGACCGGGTAGTAGAGGTAGGTCATTCGGGATAGCGCCGTCAACGCGTCATCGAGGGTCAAGGCATGGGGGTCCTCATCGGTGGTCCCGAAAGCCCGGTGCAATCGTCTCTCAAAGAGACGGGTGAGTTTCAAGGCCAACAGGGCGATAAACACGTGGGCTTTGGTACGCGCCGCTTTGCGCAAAAAGATGGGGCGCACCTCTAAGAGGCCGGTTTTGAGGGTGCGGAAATTGCGCTCGACCTGTTGTAAGTCCCGATAACGCGCATCGACCGTTTGGGGGTCCATGTGCTGGGGGCTGACATCGGTCTCCAACAGATAGCAACCATCCAGGAGGGCGCTCTCGGCCATCGCCTCTTCATCCACGGTGCATTGGAGGCGGCGCTCCTCGAGGGTGAGGCGGACGAAGGCCTGGAGTCTATGGCGCTTTATCCAGTCGGCGAGTTGCTCAAGCCCGACCTTTGGGTTGGCCCGTCGGTGGGCTTGCACAAAGGCGTTGCGTTGGGCGAGCCGCTCGCGCAAACGGGACATCTTATCTTCCCGCCGTTGACCCTCTCGGTAACGGATCGCTTCGTTACGGCGCAGGATTAAACGCTTGGCCTGATGCTCGACCTCCGCGATCTCGGTATCGAACAGATCCGCTTGCAACACCCCCTGCGTGAGCAGCGCTCGGATCTGGGCATTCGTCAGCGCCGTGATGTAGCGCCAGCACTCGGCACCGAGTGCCGCTTTGCCTTTAGACTTGACCATCCCGCGGTCCCCTACGAACACCACTTCTTGCACACCGAACTGCTGCTTCAAGGTGGTGATTTGCTCCGCCAGGGTAGCGGGGTCGGCGGTGTTGCCCGCAAAGACCCGCGCGGCCAGCGGCTCGCCGTCGGCGGCCGTCAGCAGACCGATCACGATCTGTTTCTTACCCCGCTTGCCGTCGCGGTTGTAGCCAAAGGCCGCCAGCTCGTTGTGATCGCCCTCCAAATAGCTGGGGGTCACATCGTAGAGCACCAGCACGGGAGTTTGACCGCTGCGGCGCACATAGGCGTGATACAAACGCTGTTCGATCTTCGGTTGCGCCTGTGCCAACCAGTCCAAGGCGGCGTACAAGTCGTCCTCATCAAAGGCCGACAGCCCCAAGAGATCCTCCACCGCGTGCGCCTTGGCCCAGCGCACCGCTGAGAGCCGTGAGCCCCCATGGGCGATGCGGGCCAGCACTAAAAACACCACCCGCTTGGCCTCCTCCGTGCGTCCTAGGGCTTGGGGGATCTCGAGTGCTTGAGCGAGCTGTTTCAAAGCAAACAGCACCCCGAAGATGGGACCGCTTTGGGGATCACCCAACAGCCCATCAAACTCCCCGCGCAGCGCTCGGCGCACAGCTTCGATGCGTTCGGGCGCCCACTGGGTGAGGTTGGCCAGGGTACGGGATTTGACTTTTTTGCCTTCCCGATAGCCTTCGCGCAGGAGGATGGCGGGTGGGGAGTTGCGATTCGGGACGACCGCGATATACATGCGCACATTATATGGATATACTCATTAATTTACAAGCACAATATGTTGTAATACATGCAACATAGCTAGTGCGAAATCACACCTTTCAGCAACATTTCAAGGACTTGGGAACACCGGGTTAAGGAAGATCCGTCAGGGTGGTGCTCGAAACCCCTTGCTCGACCAGGTGGAGCTGATAGCGCCGGAGATCCTCCGCCTCGGCCGTGCCCGGGGAACGTCGCAGGAAACGGGTGAAGTTTGCAACGACTCCAACGTAGGCGGTCTGCGTCCTGGGCGAGATCTTGCGCAACGTCATGTCCTCGATCATGCGTTGGCGTAATGGGCTGATGGGTTTGGTAGACTGACTCATGGGTCTATCTCCTGTGTTGTTGGTTGGTGTGTGGCAACTGTCAACGGGGTTCTCAATCCGCCGAATTTTAGGGGTTAGCGCGTAGTGCCCCCAAAATCGTTGCCTTGATCTCGAGAGTAGGCGTTGTAAGCGGCTGGACGGGATCGGACCGACAGTGTCGGTAAGAGACAATCTAAACGCTCACCTCTGCCTCGCATAATTTTCCACCGTTCACTCTTCCCGCAGGCGACCAGGCGCACACTGGCGCCACAATCTTCGCTATCCTGATCCGCCACGCTGAAAAAGCGAAGGCCCGGGTAGATTCTTGACGGAACCCCGGGCCTTCAGCGTCGCGGCGCCCCTGAAGGGCGCGGCCGCGTTACCTTTATGCCCGCGATGCACGGCGTTGTCCAGTCCCATAGGGATCGTGCAGGGCGGTGCTCGGAG
>JBOIEG010000809.1:0-2629 GCA_050740915.1 Gammaproteobacteria bacterium
GACATCATCAAGAAGATCGAGCGGGCGCGGGTCAAGATGGAGCAGATCAAGCCCAGATCCACCCTGCCCCGAGGGAAAAAGAAGGCGGCTTAACTGTAAAGTTATTTAAGGGACACTACACTAGGATTTGGGCTGGTTTGCACGGCATGCGTTTTAAGCCAGCATCGATGATGCCGCTTGCAAGTCCTCGCCAACCCCCATGCAACGCGGCTACCTGTGTCCCTGCCCGGTCACAGAGCAGTAGGGGCAGGCAATCGGCCGTCATCACCACACAAACCGTTTTAGGCTTTCGAGTGCACGCCCCGTCTGCAGCACGTTCACTGTCGGTGCCGGGATCGATCACCTTCCGTCCGTGCGGCTGCGCGAGCCACGCGGGTTCAGAGGGGATAAAAAGCTGGCGCTTGAGGAAGTCGCAATTCGCTCTGACAACAGCCGGCATATCCCCCGCGTGCGCGGCCAGGTTCAGGCTATCGTAAGGTGCGAGGCTCACGCCCCCCGCGTAACGCGTGGTGGCATATGCCCTTATCCAGGGCGCGGCCGGCCAATCGGGGGTGATAAACGTGGACCTAGGCATCCAGGGCTCAGGCCGCTGCAAGGTCGGCAGCGAGAGTGGCCAGCAAGGCGCTGAAGTCCAAAGGCCAGGGGGCACTCCACGCCAAAAGCTCGCCGGTGCCCGGATGCCGCAGCTCGAGGCGCGCCGCATGCAAGGCCTGACGCTTGAATCCTTTGATGCAGTCGACCAGAACCGGCGTCGCGCCGGCCGGCAGCCGACAGCGCCCTCCATATAGGGGATCCCCGAGGAGCGGATAACCCAGATGTGCCATATGAACCCGGATCTGGTGTGTGCGCCCGGTGTCCAAGCGGACGAGGAGGTGGGTATGCGCACGAAACCGTTGTATCACCCGATAATGCGTGCGCGCCGGCTTGCCGTGCTCTGTTACGGCCATCCGGGTGCGTTGGGTAGGATGCCGTCCTATGGGCGCGTTCACTGTTCCGCCAGAGATCGCCAAGCCATTGATCACGGCATGATATTCGCGTTTCAGTTGGCGCGAGGAGAGATCCTGCATCAGTTTCGTCTGGACGCTGGGCGAGCGCGCCACCACCATGATGCCTGAGGTGTCCTTATCCAGACGATGCACGATGCCCGCGCGCGCAAGCGTCGCCAAAACGGGCTCAAAGTGCAGCAACGCATTCAACAACGTGCCATCGCGATTTCCCGCCCCGGGGTGGACCACCAAACCGGCTGGTTTGTTAAGGACGATCAGATCCTCATCCTCATACAGGACATTGAGAGCGATGAGCTGGGGCTGCCAATCGTCACGGACCTCAGCTTGGACCCAAACTTCCACGCGCTCACCGCCCCTGACCGGACTTCTTGGCCGCAGTGGTTTGCGATCCACACGTACCTTCCCGTCTAGGATCCAGCGCTTTAGGGTAGTGCGAGAGTAAGCGGGAAAGCGCTGGGCCAGGGCTTGGTCCAATCGCAACCCTCTGAGCTCCTCCCCCAGCACCGTTCGCAGGGGCTCGCCGGCGATACCGACGCAAGGAGGCGTTTGTTCTCGATTGCCTCGATTTCCTGCCGTCATTACAATGCCCCGCTAATGTTCACGTTGAGGGTATCGCATGCGTGCTTTGACAGCCATTGGGCTCACTCTCCTGCTCGCGAGTTGCACTTTGTTTGGGGACAAGAAAGATCCCGTGGAGAAATGGTCGGAGGATAAATTGTATAGCGAAGCAAAAAGCGCGCTGGCTTCGGAATACTACGAGAAAGCCATCGAATACTACGAAAAGCTGCAAACACGCTACCCCTTCGGTGACTTCTCCAAGCAGGCGCAGCTCGATCTGGCATACGCCTACTATAAGACCGAGGAGTCGGCTTCCGCGATCGCGGCCTGTGACCGCTTCATCAAGCTGTATCCCACAAGCCCGCACGTAGACTATGCTTATTACTTGAAAGGGCTGGCGAATTCCAACCAAGGCAAAGGGTTGGCTCAGCGCTATCTGCCGAGCGATCCCTCGCAACGCGATCCAGGCGCCTCCTTACAGGCATTCCGCGACTTCGCGGAGCTGACTAAACGCTTTCCCAACAGCCGGTACATTCGCGATGTGCGAAAGCGCATGATGTACCTGCGCAATATCCTAGCGCAACACGAGGTCAATGTAGCCAATTTCTACCTGTGGAGAGGCGCCTTTCTCGCGGCCGCGAACCGTGCCCTATATGTGGTGGAAAACTACCAGCAGGCCCCCGCCATGCCGGAAGCCTTGGCGCTTTTGGTCCGGGCGTATAAAGCTCTGCAGCTCGAGGAGTTGGCTGCCGACACCCTGCGGGTGCTGGAGCGCAATTACCCCAACCATCCCAGGGTGGTGGACGTGAATGGGCTGGTGGTTAAATGACAGCAGCCACCGCCACACTCCGCCGGCCGAAAGCGTCGAGGCGTTCCTCGCTCGAGCACGAGGGAGGAATCGTAATATATTCAAAGATGAAAAGTATTTTCACAACAGAGCTAGTGTAGTGTCCCTTAAATAACTTTACAGTTAAGCCGCCTTCTTTTTCCCTCGGGGCAGGGTGGATCTGGGCTTGATCTGCTCCATCTTGACCCGCGCCCGCTCGATCTTCTTGATGATGTCC
>JBOIEG010000810.1:0-1143 GCA_050740915.1 Gammaproteobacteria bacterium
CTAGTGTAGTGCGTCCAACGCTTCTTTACATTTGGCGATTTTGGTTAGGATGCGCGCCACCGATGCCGTCCAGACGAACACGCGAGGGTTCTGGTTGTGATGGTTTAGGTAATCTTTGATCGCTCCAATCAGTTCCGGGACACTTGTGAAACTGCCGCGACGGATGCGCGGGTCGGTGAGGTCTCGGAACCATCGCTCCACCAAGTTCAACCATGAACTCGACGTCGGAGTGAAGTGCAGATGGAACCGCGGATGTCGTTGCAGCCAGCGTGTCACGCGGGGGTGTTTGTGGGTCCCATAGTTGTCCACGATCAAATGTACGTCGAGCCCGGCCCGCGTGTCGGTGTCGATCTTCTTGAGGAACCGAATGAACTCCTGGTGCCGATGGCGTGGCATGCAGTCGCCGATGACCGTGCCATCGAGCAGGCTCAGGGCTGCGAACAACGTGGTGGTGCCGTGGCGCTTGTAGTCGTGCGTCATGGTCCCGCAGCGGCCCTTCTTCAACGGGAGGCCTGGCTGGGTGCGGTCGAGGGCCTGGATTTGGCTTTTCTCGTCGACACACAAGACCAGGGCCTTGTCCGGAGGGTTGAGGTACAGGCCGACGACATCGTGGAGCTTCTCGACAAAATGCTGGTCGCGGCTGATCTTGAAGGTCTTGACCAGATGCGGCTTGAGGTGGTGCCGTTTCCAGATGCGGCGGATTGTGGCCTCGCTCAGCCCGTGAGCCGTAGCCATGCGGCGGGTGCTCCAATGTGTCGCAGCTGGAGGCGTCGTGTGGAGGGTCGCCTCCACCACGGCGCGGACCGTCCGCTCCGAGATTCTCGGAATCCGTCCAGGGCGCGGTGCGTCCTGGACCAACCCCGCACAGCGAAGAGCCAGAAACCGCTGTCGCCACAGCTGCACCGTCGGGCGGGAGATGCGCAACTCGCGTGCGATGTGCTGACTCAGCATGCCATCGGCGGCCATCTGGATAATCCGTGCGCGTTGCACCAATCGCACGGAGAGGCGCCTCCCATGTGCCCAAGTGGAGAGGGTTGCGCGTTCCGCGGGGGACAGAACGATGGGCTCGGCCATCCGGCTCATACACAACAGCATAGAGCCCCCAAATCTATATGTCAATCTATTTGTGACGCACTACACTAG
>JBOIEG010000811.1:0-1117 GCA_050740915.1 Gammaproteobacteria bacterium
CTTTGGAAAGATTCTCTGGATGATTCGCCAACACCGCTGTCCTCCTCTCATTGACCCAAGGACAGTCTGACAACAAATCAATCCGCAAAACAGATGGGGTTGGCTAACCGCTTACGATCGAGCGGCCAACGCAAGAATGGGTAGCGCGCATGAAAGGTATTGCACATCATGCGGCCGACGCGGGGGTCGAGCAGCCCGCTGATCTTGCGGAAGAGTCGTGTCGTCGCCGACCATGCGACATCGTTCAAGTCCCCGGTAACCACCACCGGCAGCTCCGATTTCGCCACACTTTTGCCGACGATGATCAACTCGGCGTCCCGCTCCGAGGATTCATCGTTTTCGGTCGGACTGGGCGGCGCAGGGTGCAGCACATGCAGACGCACGCGGCATCCGGAACGCAGGATGACGAGGGTATGAATCGATGGCGTGCCATCTTCGATCAGAAACTGAATCTCGCCGTCCTCGAGCGGCAGCCGGGAGTACAGATGCATGCCGTAAAAATTGTCCTGCGGGCACTTGAGCGCGTGCGGATAGTCGCGCTTCAGAACGTCGAGCTGGGCCTGCCACCATTCATCGGTTTCGACGGCGACGAGGACGTCAGGCCGATTTGCCGCGACTATTGTCAACAGCGCGCCGGCGTTGCGATTTGGCGTCAGCACGTTCGCTCCCATGATACGCAGCGTGTTATCGCGATCGGCGTGAGCGGCGGCCTTCACCTCTTTCGGATAGAGCGGCGTGAAGGGAAGTATCCACCAGCTCTGATAGAGCAGACAGACGAGCGATGCGGCGATCACGACCCACGACCCAGGCCGCGACAAATCGAGCACAAGCGCTGCGATCGCGAGCAGGATCAAAGGCTACGATGGCGAATTGCAGCCTCGGAAAATCGCCGCCTCTGACCCACCACGCTTCGTGCGGCCGTAACGGCAGGAACGTCAGGACCGTGAGCAGAAGAGTGAGGCCGCTTAGCGTCCAAAACAGCATACAATCATCCTAGTGTAGTGTCCCTTAAATAACTTTACAGTTAAGCCGCCTTCTTTTTCCCTCGGGGCAGGGTGGATCTGGGCTTGATCTGCTCCATCTTGACCCGCGCCCGCTCGATCTTCTTGATGATGTC
>JBOIEG010000812.1:0-1554 GCA_050740915.1 Gammaproteobacteria bacterium
GATCCTGCGGCTGGGGCCGCGCCGCGGCGACGGCGCGGAGATGGCGATCCTCGAGCTCCTGGGCTCGGAGTGGAAGCCCAAGGCCAAGGACGAGAAGGGCAAGAAGAAGGAAGGCGAGTCCGCGAAGCCGAAGGCGGAAGCCAAGCCCGAGGCCAAGCCCGCAAAGAAGGAGAAAGGCAAGGCCGCGGAGAAGGCCGCGGAATAGCCGGCGCGGGAGAACGGTAGAGGTCTTTTCGTTGCTCTAGTGTCCTGTCCCTGAAGTTATGAGAACAAATTGTGTGCCGCGTCCGTATGTTCTATCAGGAGGTAGAACATGCGGACGGGTCGCCCCAAGACGCCTTTGGTTGTGAGCCGAGAGGAACGTGAGACTCTCGACTCGCTCGCGCATCGGTCGCGAACGGCGCCACAGCTCGCGCGACGTGCGCGGATCGTGCTGGCGTGCGCCGAGGGTGTCGACAACAAGGTTGTGGCCAAGAAACTGAGAATGACTCCCCAGACGGTTGGCCGGTGGCGTAGGCGGTTCATCGCCGATCGGCTCGACGGGCTGTATGACGAGCCCCGTCCGGGTACTCCTCGGAAGATCACGGATGCGCAGGTCGAGACAATCGTGATTCGAACCCTGGAGAGCAAGCCCCGCGGAGCTACCCATTGGAGCGTGCGCTCGATGGCCAAGGCCAGCGGTCTGAGCCGTATGACCGTGAGCAGGATCTGGAAGGCGTTCGGTCTCCAGCCTCACCGAACGGAGAGTTTCAAGCTCTCGCCTGACCCCCTGCTGATCGACAAGGTCCGTGACGTGGTCGGCCTCTACATGAACCCACCCGACCACGCCCTGGTTCTGTGTGTAGACGAGAAGTCCCAGATCCAGGCTCTCGACCGCACGCAACCGCTCCTTCCCATGCGGCCAGGTCAGATCGAGCGTCGCACCCATGATTACAAGCGGCACGGCACCACGTCGCTGTTCGCTGCCCTCGACGTCAAGACGGGGAAAGTCCTCGGCCAGATCCACCGCCGTCACCGCTCGGTCGAGTTCCGGCGCTTCCTCGACGCCATCGAGGACAACGTTCCCCTTGACCTCGATGTCCACGTGATCATGGACAACTACGGAACCCACAAGACCGCGATCATCCGCAACTGGTTCGCCAAGAGGCCGCGCTTCCACGTCCACTTCACCCCGACCTACGGCTCTTGGCTCAATCTCGTCGAGCGCTGGTTTGCTGAGCTCACACGGAAGCAGATCCGCCGCGGCAGTCACCGCAGCGTGCCTGAACTTGAAAAAGCGATCCGAGAATTCATCGACGCCCACAACTCGGACCCCAAGCCCTTTGTCTGGACCAAGACCGCCGACCGGATCCTCGCCAGCATCGCCCGCTTCGCACAGCGCACTCTCAACACCTATGGCTCCTCGAATTAGTTCGTGAACCATTGGGACAGGACACTAGTCCAAGACCTTCCTGATATGGGCAAGGGAGCCCTCCCTGGTGCGAGCAATAAGGACAAAGCTGAGGCAGGAGGCAAGGCGTATCAACACGGAGCGGCCATGCTTGACGCCTATGG
>JBOIEG010000813.1:0-4307 GCA_050740915.1 Gammaproteobacteria bacterium
CCCCATGTCTCCAGCGGCGTGCGTTCAGCCGGCTGCAACTTGATCGCCACGCGGGTGTTCGGCATGAGCGAGACCATAGCAATCACTGGAAAGTCTGTAAAGTTATTTAAGGGACACTACACTAGGAATGTGACGACGTTCGGGTCCGGATGCCCGAACGAGACTAGGGCCCTGCCCTCGACGTTGACCGCCTGCAGCGGGCCGAGCAGCAGCGGCACCTTCACAATTAAGTCCAGCGCCCTCGGGTCGGCTATCGCACGCAGCCTCTCCATAATGACTTTTATGGCGTCCTCGTGGGCGGTTTCGATCGTGCGCAGAGCTGCGTCGAACACTGGGTGGAGCCTGTCCACGACCTGGGTAACCGTGGCTGCCGACCACTGATCGCAGCCGCCGATATGGCAGCGGATGCTGGCCACATTGGCGCGCAAGCGCTCACCCTGGTCGCGCAGCAGGGAGGAGAGAATCGACCGGTGCCGTGATACTACCTCGTCAAGCTCTGGTGCCTGGAGCACGCCGTGCCAGAGTGCGGAGAAGGCGTACCGTGCAGCTTCCAAGCCGCCAAGCATCGATCCCACATTAGCGCCCCTTTCGACGGCGCTTAGCTTGTCACGGTGCTCGCGCAGAGCCTGCCAGATCACGCGCTCGACGGCACTGCACTCCCCTGCCACCTGGCTCAGGATAGCGGTCACGCGCGGCGCGTCCAGATAGTGCGTGAGCCAGTTGCGGAACCGGGCGAGCTCAGCTGCATGCACTGCATCGGCGATCGTGGCGTCCGGGGCATGATTGAGACCACGGATCGATGGCAGGTGCAGCACGAAGATGCGCTCGACCGGGATCTGCGCCCCAGTCTCGGTTAGCTGTCGGCGTAGCACATCCTTCACCTTGGTGACCAGGTCAAGGGGGTTCTTGCGCCAGAGCCGCGCGTCCTGGTTGCTGACCACGCCTTGGATCGCGACGCCGTGCGCGGTCAGCTCCGCGAGCAAGCGCTTGACAGTTGCGAACTTACGATCGCGAATTACGAAGAGGACGGCCTGCGCCTCACGAAGCGCCGCCAGGGTATCCTTTTTGATGCCTTCGGCACCACCTTCGGCGCCCGGCATGTCGACGAGCCGAAGCCCATCGGCGAGCAGCGGGTGGCAGAGACCGACGATGCCACACACAAGCCCGCTCCTGTTCTCTGGGTTGAGTGACTGGAGTGCGAAGCGGCGGAACTGGGCCACGTCTGCGCATGGCACGGGCGCCTCCGCGCCTTGCAGCAATACGGAATACGCGGGCGTGTCGGCTTCGTGCCAGTGAACCAACACCGGGGCTACCGTAGCCGGCTCCGCCTCCTCGGTCGGTACCACCTCGCTCCCGAGGATGGCATCGACGAGAGTCGACTTACCGGCCCCTTCGCCGCCTGCGACGCACAGGGTAACGGCCGACTCCTCAAGCATGGCCCGTGCCCGGACAAGCCGCGAATGAGTATCGGGGCGGTCTCGGCAAACCCATTGCGCAAGGTCCCCGAGCTGGGCGCCGATCGCGTGGAGTTCCTGCCGGCGCTCGTCGAAGCGACCCGGGCCGCCCGTTACGCTCATCGCCGCTCCTGCCGGTCGCTCAGGAGGTCGCGCTTGACCTTCACCCAATCGGCCGCCTCCGCTCCATGGCGCTCGACGTCATCAAGGTATCGGCTGGCCTCCGCGAGGTCGCCGCTGCTAAGTGCGTCGGCGAACCCGCCCTTGAGCGATTCTATAGTTGTCCCTATCTGGCGGACGGCGTGGCCGCGGTGGCTCAAATGGCACGACTATGGTCCCACTTTTCGGCAACGGTGGGTCCTCTGGGTGCATCCCCTCGGGGGGACCTTGCTGGGTCTCCGGGCGGGCCTACGGCGCGTCTGGATGTCGGCTGCCTGCGCCAAACCATTGCTGCTGCGCCCGCCGCCAAGACGACGACGAGAGCGACCGACCAAAGCCCCCAGGGTTCAGTTGGGCGGCCTGGTAGACCATACCAAGCGCGAGCAGCAGCGCTGCGCCAACGATTAAACCAATGAAAACACGACGCCGGCGCGCGCCGCCGGCTTCGCCCAAACCTGCCTCCACAGCAACCACAACATCACCGGTGCCTCCTCAGGAGATCGCGCGTCTGGGCGCCGACTGGACGATTCGGAGCAGAGCGCGCTCCATACCGCCAAGCTCGGCTAGAAGCGCCTCGACCTCCTGCCGCTCGGCAAAGAGGCGACCGCGGTTCTGGGACGGATTGGCGAACACGTCCTCGATCCCGGTGAGCCGCTTTTCGAGCGTGGCTGCAATCCCCTGGACGATAACGCGCGTGCTTGTCGCCCAGCGCTTGCGGGGCTCGCCCTGGTCGGTAGAGTCGATCTTCGCGATATCCTGCTGCAGTTGGGCGAGTGCCTTTTGCAGTCCCTCCCGGTGGGGATCGCGCAGCTGCCTGTATAGGCCGTAGCCTATGGCCGCGCCAGCTGCGAGGCCTACGAACCAACCGGTGACAGGGTTCATGAAGGGCAGAAGCAGAGCAAGATTGGCCCCGCCGGTGAATATACCCGCACCGCCCAGCGAGCCGCAGGTGACAGCCAAGCTCAGACCGGTGCCTCCTACGGCAACCATCTGCCCGACGCGATCGAGGAAGCCGGGGTCACTCCTCCCAAGCTGGACGCGGATTACTTCCTCTGGCGTGATCAAGATCTGTCCTACCGTCTCGCGAAGCACCGGCACCCGGTCGTTGACCAGCGCAAGGGCGTCGCTCGCATAGCCAATGAACGTCTGGGCGAATCTATCTAACTCTCTGCTCTGGACACCGGGCGAGCCGCTCTTGGCCTGCCAATATCCGGTGGTCGAGGCCGCTCCGCAGCGTCACCGCCTGGTTTTTTCCGACCCGGTCCTCGATTTGTTCAAGCTGCCCCCGAATCTCTTGGACGATGTCCTGCAACTCCTCGCGGTACGCGACCATGGCATCTTTCACCGCCGGCCACGCCTTGGCAGCGAGGGCTTCTACTGCCTCCTGTCGCGCCCTAGAGGTCCAGTGGTCGCGCGCCGCTCGAAAGCCCCCTGCCAGGTCGGCACGCAGAGATTCGTACGCATCGCCGCCTTGCTCGATCGTCGTATCGAGCACCTTCTTTCGCCAGCCGAGCCAGTCCCGTAGCTCACGAACGGCACCCTCGGCGGCTTGCTGCGCCTCCCGGATCATTTCGCCGACACCGTTGTCGCGCATGTAGGTCCACACGAAGCTCTGAAAGTTCCCGACTTCGGCCTCGTGCACCGCGCTGTCCACTTCGATTTCGTCCGCTAGCCTGAATTGCAAGGCCCGGAAGGTCGGAAGGTGCAGAACGAAGATGTTGTTCTCGGCGATGCCAAGGTCCGGGGATCCCTCCTGTAACTTTTTGATGACCACGCCCCGCTGCTTGGTTACAAACTCGTTGCGCTCGGCTTCACTCTTCTTATCCCAATCCTTAGCATTGGAGTTGTAAACAATCGCCTGAGGGTCGCGGTCCGGCGGCATCAGGTCCTTCCGGATGCGGGCGAAGGCCCCGTAGCCACCGGCTCGCTGCATTACGCCGATCACCGCGTGGGCCTGCTCCCTGATGAAACGCTGCGCCATCTCGTGAATGGCCGGCGAGGCGCCCTCAGTACCCGGTATATCGACGATCTTAAGCCCATTGGCTAGCAGCTCGTGGTTGATGCGAATCGTGCCAAAGAGTACACCCTTCTCGTTCTTCTCGTTCTGAGCCTGGAGTAGGTACTTGTCAAACTCCACCTGTCCCGCCAAGTGATGCGACTTCGGCTCGCCCTCCAGCTGAACTTCAAACTTTGGGCCCGCCGATAGGCCCGCCTGGATGTACACGGGGGCGACAGTACCAGGCTCAACGTCTGATACTGGGGTTAGCTCTTGACCTAACAGCGCGTTGATCAGGGTCGATTTACCTTACCCTTCGCCGCCTACGATCACCAGGTTAAGGCGGGATTCTTGAATCGCCCCGTGAGCTTGGACGAGGTGGCCCCGAGCCAGCTCTCCCGCCCGGCCAGCGTCCGCGCACATCGCCATCGCCTCTGCCTGTTTTACGATACCGAGGACGCCGTCGCGAAGATCACCGAATAGTTTCATCACGTCCTGTGCGGAAGTGGAAGCGCTTTGGACGCTTGCCGCAGGGTCACTTTGTGTCATCATATTGCTCCTTAGTCGTTTAGCGCTAGTGTAGTGTCCCTTAAATAACTTTACAGTTAAGCCGCCTTCTTTTTCCCTCGGGGCAGGGTGGATCTGGGCTTGATCTGCTCCATCTTGACCCGCGCCCGCTCGATCTTCTTGATGATGTC
>JBOIEG010000814.1:0-1391 GCA_050740915.1 Gammaproteobacteria bacterium
GACATCATCAAGAAGATCGAGCGGGCGCGGGTCAAGATGGAGCAGATCAAGCCCAGATCCACCCTGCCCCGAGGGAAAAAGAAGGCGGCTTAACTGTAAAGTTATTTAAGGGACACTACACTAGCGCCTCTACGCTCGCCTGGCTAGCAGCGAGGAAACTCAGCACGCCGCGTGCAAGCTCTGGCTGCGTCCATAGGCATTGCAAGGCGGTGATAATGCCGTCGCGCCCAAACGCCGTGCTGAACCACGGAACTCCGGCATACGGGTATGCCCCGTGCGGGATGTTGGTCGTCAACATACGCAGATCGGCGGAGGAGCGGTTCAACCAGATGTTTAGCTGATCGTTCGACGTCAGGACCTCGGTAACTGTCTCGGTATCTTGCGCCGCCGCCATGTTCCATCGCTCCACGGTTTGCTCGTAACTTTTAATGGCCGCTATTTGCTTCCCGATCTCACAGGCGACGGTCAGGCAAAATTCTTTTTCTTCTCGCGGATTTGAGCGCTAAGGAAAAGCGCAGCAGATTGCCGGTGCCCACGTCGGGGTCGATGCTCGCACTGATCCGGGTGCGGCGGGTAACGCCGTCCAGACCGCGGTAGGCGAGGATCAGCTTGCGGCCGTGGCACTGCAAAGGAAGATAGCTGCCTCGTGCACTACGGCGCACGCCCCGAACCTCGAAGATATCCGTGTAGTCCGCCTCAAACAACACCTCGATCTGAAGGTTCATCGCGCCATCGCCATAGTTCACAAGTCGCATGCGCTCATACTGCACTGCTTCCCACAACAGCTTGGACCGAAAGATATGAAGGGTGTCCTTGCGGGTGATGAGCCGGCCCTTTTCATACAGG
The DNA here is from genome assembly GCA_050740915.1 of Gammaproteobacteria bacterium. GTDB lineage: Bacteria > Pseudomonadota > Gammaproteobacteria > JBOHHR01 > JBOHHR01 > JBOHHR01. Next base: position 847 of record JBOIEG010000814.1, read on the forward strand.
TCCGGCGTAGTGAGATCTACCATCAAAAGGGCGTTGTCCTCCCTCACTGCAGAGTTGAGCAGCAGCGGGCGAGCATGGTTGATTTTCAGCTCCAGCCGTGACAGAAAACGCGTCCCTTCATGATAAAGCCCCTGCTCGCCGGCGCCGAAAACCTGAATATCACCGTGGGGGTCAAAGAGCCCAAAGGTCTCGCCGTGCTTAAGGACGCGTGTGCGCTCGTGAGTCCCCGAAGAGGTTGCGAGCACGTACCATTTGTCTTCGATCTGTATCCGCTCTTGCATGGGTCTGCCCGTTGTCGATATGCCTGCCAGCGTGTATGGATGCTAGTGTAGTGTCCCTTAAATAACTTTACAGCTAAGCCGCCTTCTTTCTTCCCTCGGGGCAGGGTGGATCTGGGCTTGATCTGCTCCATCTTGATCCGCGCCCGCTCGATCTTCTTGATGATGTCCTCGACGGTGGCCGTCCAGATGAAGGGCTTGGGATTTTGGTTCCAGGCTTGCCTAAATTCCTCGATCGCCTCTTTTAAATCCGGCACGCTCACGAAG
>JBOIEG010000815.1:0-7073 GCA_050740915.1 Gammaproteobacteria bacterium
ACATCATCAAGAAGATCGAGCGGGCGCGGGTCAAGATGGAGCAGATCAAGCCCGGATCCACCCTGCCCCGAGGGAAAAAAGAAGGCGGCTTAACTGTAAAGTTATTTAAGGGACACTACACTAGGTAGGCGGTTCGAGCCCGTCCATGGCTCGTGGTTCTTTTTAAGATGGGTTTTCTTGCGACTTCGTTGTTATGAAGCGGGGTCAGGGTCGGGCACAGGCTTCATTGGGTTTCGATGGAGAGGGTTGTCACCGCCTGAGTTGGCTGTGCGACCGATGCCAGAACCTGCCGCACACGCTGCAACAGATCATCCGCTGAAATGGCCGCCATGCACGGCTGACCTCTGTAGCACGTATCGGAATGTCCGTCGCACGTGCATGGACCGCCTCGGATGACTTGCTCTGAGCGATACAAAGGAGCGGCGTGAGCGAGGGAGTTGTCGGTGCCGAATAGCCCGATCACCGGCACTCCCAACCCAGCGGCGCAATGAAAGGGACCGGTGTCGCCGGAGATGAAAAGTCTGCCCCGCTTCAACACGGCCAGCAACGCGGCGACATCCGGCAGCACCGGCAAGACGGAGATCCCCGGTGCCGATTTGCGCAGCGCTTCCAGCAATAAACGTTCACGCGCGCTGTTACCGGACATAAAGACAAGTTCGAGGCCGGCCGCGGAAGCCAATTTATGAAAGCCCGCCCAGTGTGCAATCGGCCAGTCCTTCTTCGTCTGTCCGGTGGCGAGATAACAAACAATCTTTTTGTCCGGCAAAAGCTGTTCGGCAAGCTGATCCAGCTTCGGATCGGCCCGGACTTCCATCTCCAAAGAGCGCGGCGGGTGAACGCCCCAGACCGCGAGCATTTGCAGGTGCCTTTGCACCCAGGCTGGATCGAGATTCCTTTCGTGGATTCTTTGAGTGTAGCAAAACCGACGTCCGAAGAACCCGCCGGCGGCAGTGGGACCGAGCCTTTGCCGGGCGCCGCAAAGCAAACTTAAAATGGCGCCGCGATCATTGCCGACAAAATCGACTGAGCGATCGAAGCGCTCTCGCCTCAGCGCACGGATGATAGGCCAGGTTTCTTTGAGTCGGGCGCGCCCGCGCGATCGGGGCACACCCCAGACTTTATCCAGCCAGGGCAGGTATTGATAAATGGGGGCGAGCTCCGCCGGCGTCAGCACGTGTAAAGCGCAATGCGGGAAATGCTCTTTGATGGCCCGCAGCGCCGGCGTGACAATGGCTGCATCGCCCAGATATTTAAAATGGATGGCGAGGATTTTCGTGGCGGTTTACTGGCCTGGAGCATTTACTGCAACGGCATCACCGGGGGGCGCCCCGGGGCAGCGGCCGGAGGCACACCGTAGTTGGCGCTCAGATAATCCAGGATCTGGCTCTCGTAGGGTCCCAAATCCCACAGGCCTTGGGTCCGCTGCATCCAACGAATCGAGTCGATCCATCCGTCACGGGTCTTACCGGCCTGCGTGACCAGGCGCGCGGAGTGACAGATCGTGCACTGACCCTTGATCAGCTCGTAGCCCTTATCGATCACCAGTCCGGTCTGTGGGTCCACGGGTTTATCGGCGCCGGCGACTACCCATGGAGCCAGGGCCGCGGCCGCCCATGCCACCGCTCGCCGCACATGCCCACACCTTAGAGCTCGTGAAAAAATCTGCTGCGCTCGGGATCTCGTGTTCCGGCGGTTGCTCGGGATCCTCATGTATTTCACTATACACTCCGGTTGCTCGTCTCATCCTTGAGACTCGCCCCTGCGGGGCTTGCGCGCCGTTTCGCTGCCGGCGAAACGTTCCTCCGCTCCGGCGGAACACGAGCTCCCTTCGCTCGCGACGATTTTTTCACAGACTCTCACGCGACACGTAGCGCGATCCGGTGCATCGCGTTACTGCCGTAACCGCCCGCATTCCAACCCGGGACCACCATCGGCTGTATCCTGCCGGTGTCGTCAGTCGCGCGGGCCCAGATCTCGTAGTAGCCCTTCTTCGGCAGCTTGACTGCGGCCGTGAAGCGCTGCGGACCGGAAGGGTTGCACGGTGACTTGACCTGCGCCTTGATCCACGTCTGCCCGAAGTCGTACGACAGATGCACCGCCTGGATCCGCTTCTGCCCGGTCCATGCCTGGCCGCGTACCGTCAGCGGCTTGCCGTCCGCATGCTCGATGCCGGAACGCGGGAACGTGATCAGCGACTTCACCGGCATCTGTTCGAGGATGCAGTAGTTCTTGTAATCCTCGCCGGGTGCGATCGGCTCACACGGTACTCGATAGTCGGTTCCCCCCATCTTTGTTCCGTCGTGCACCTTGTTGCGAATGGAGATCCGCTGCAACCACTTGCCGGACGCAGAACCCGGATAGCTGGCAACGACCAGGCGCAACGGGTAGCCGTGCAATATCGGCAGATCCTGGCCGTTGACCGCCCACGCCAGTATCACGTCACCTTGCATCGCCTTGCTGATCGGCACGCCGCGCGATATCACCGGCTTGCGGGTATCGCCGGAGAGATGCGCGTCGGCGCCGAAATAGCCGATGTACACCGCGTCCTGTTTGACACCGACCGCCTTCAGCACGTCGGCCAACAGGACACCGGTCCAGGTCGGGAAGCCGACGCCGCCATGAGTCCATGGAGTGCCTTTCGCCGGCGGATAGAAACCGGAGCGACCGTTGCCGGCACATTCAATCCAGAGGTGTTGGGTCACGTTGCGGAAGCGGCTCTTGAGCTCTGCTAAGGTAAATTTCACTTCCATCATCGCCGACTCGCCGTCGATCATGAGCGTCCACGTGGCGGCGTCAATCGATGCCCTATCGGGTGGCAACCCGTTATTGCGGATAAACAAGCGCTCAATCGGCGTGACGTCGTCGTCGAGCAGATAGGCGGGTGTCTCCGCAACCAGCGGCCTGTCGCCGAGCACAACGAGCTCGGTGCTCTTGCCGAGCGCGGCGAGATCCATCGCCTGTTGCGCGAGGGCCACCGGAATCAATCCGTCCGGGAAGAAGCGACCGAACGGGATCTGGGTACCGAGTGTCGCCGAGAGCGCAAGCAACGAGCTGCCTTTGAGAAACTTGCGGCGCGCCGGTTCCAACTCCGGTGCGGGATGGTGGGAAGCGCTTGCGCTATTCAGCGCCTGAATCGTGCGAGATTCGTTCTTCATGTCTCCTCCTCCAATTGGTGTCGGATGCTAATTCGTTACGCACTCATTGTAGCGCCTTGTGTGCTGATTCTAATTCGCGGACGGATTTATTAGTCACGCGAATATCTGGCGCATTCAGCAATAAATAAATCTGTCCCCCTTCATACGTAACGTGTGATGAGGTTCGGTCGATCCCGCTTCTTTCGGTAATACCACGCGCAAGGCCACGCCATCACGAGAAGCAGCAGCAGCCAGACCATGTGGGTCCCGTATAAACCCATCTTCGTTCGCAAGATCTCGGCGGCAACACCCAGAACGTAGAAGTGCACCACGTAGAAGAAGAACGGAACGCGGCCAAACACTTCGAACGGGCGAAGCAGAGCGGGCGTGCCCGTGCGGGTCATCACCCAGAACACAGCCAGAGACAGGAAGGTCGCGGCGAATGACCAGGTGAGAAACGGAAGGTCAGGTGGATACTTGGCGAAAAACCAGAAATCGAGGTTCGTGACACTCGTATACGGATAGGCGTTGCCGTAGCCAGCGTTGAGGCGAACCGCGAAGAACAGCAGCAAGCAAACGCCCGCCAGCAGCAACCAAAAGTGCGCCGGCTGCTTGCGGCTGGCGGCGTCGCGTCCGGCGACGAATCCAACGAGCACGATCGCGCCCCAGGGAATCACAGGGTAGAGCGAGCGGAACATGCCCGTTCGAATCGGTTCGTACACTATGGCTTGCAGAGGGACGGGTAACGCGGAAACATCGATCAACGGATGGAGCACTAAAACTGCCAGCGCCGCAGGCAAAAGGATTTTGCTGGGTAGATCGCGCATGAGCGCCACGACGATGATACTGACCCCGATTGAGCTCAGCACCATGAACGAGTAGAAACCCATCAACGCTCGCGGCAGTCCCATGATGAGGGCATCGACCGCGAGGAGCACGAGTCCGCGTATGACTAGACGGCGCGTGACGTCACTATGCGAAACGCCGCGACCTTCCCGCCGCATGCTCGTCAGTGCCACCATGAATCCTGCCATGAAACAAAAGGCAGGAGCCACCGGCACTCCCGTGAATCGCGTGAGGAACTGGAAAATGTCGGCGGGCGCGGGCGCCGCCACCGCGGCCAGCTCTTCGCCCCCACGCCCGGCATTGAACATGAGCGATGCGTGATCCAGCGCCATGTGTGCAATCAACAGGCCCCGGAACACGTCTACGTAGCCGTGGCGTTCCGCTGGCGTGGCGCTCGCATGAGAAGCCTGGACCCTGGTTTCGGGCGTGAGGTCCGACGTCATCGTTCATCTCCAATCAAAGTTAACGCTCAAAGGCGGGGTCGGCGACATTCGCGAGCGGTCCAGGCTCTTGGCTCATCGCTTCGCTTTCCGCAGTCGCAAGGCGTTGCCGATGACCGAAACTGAGCTTAAGCTCATCGCGGCGCCGGCAATGATCGGGCTGAGCAGCAAGCCGAAGAACGGGTAAAGCGCGCCCGCCGCCACCGGGATCCCCAATGCGTTGTAGATAAAGGCGAAGAACAGATTCTGCCGGATATTCCGCATAGTGGCGCGACTGAGGCGGATGGCCTTGGCGATGCCGCAGAGGTCACCGTTCACGAGAGTGATGCCGGCGCTTTGCATGGCTACGTCGGTGCCGGTGCCCATCGCAATCCCGACTTCCGCTTCGCTTAGGGCGAGTGCGTCATTGATGCCATCGCCGGCCATCGCTACGTGTTTGCCTTGCGCGCGCAACTTTTTAACATGGGCGACTTTCCCGGCGGGTTCGATCTCCGCTTCCACCGCATCGAGGCCGAGTTGCCTGGCCACCACGGCGGCGGTGCGACGGTTGTCGCCCGTGAGCATGACGAGCTTCAACCCAAGCGCGTGGAGATCACGGATAGCTTCCGCGGTGGTGGATTTTATCGGGTCGGCGACGGCGAGGATCCCGGCCGGCTTGCCATCTATCGCGACAAACATCGCAGTCTTGCCTTCTTCTTGAAGTTTTACAGCCGCCGCTTCGAGCGGCTCCAGACCGGCGATCTTTTCGTTCCACAGGAGATCTGGTTTGCCGATCATCACGGGACGAGCGGCGACGTTGCCCAGCACCCCGCCAGCCGTCACGGAGCGGAAGTCTTTCACGGCCTCGAAAACGATGCCTCGCTCCTCCGCTCCCTGCACAATCGCGGCGGCGAGCGGGTGTTCGCTGTTCTGCTCCAGTGAGGCGGCGAGACGCAGCAATTCCTTCGCCTCGAAACCGCTGGCTGGCAAAACATCCATCAGTTTGGGTTTGCCCTCCGTGAGCGTGCCCGTCTTGTCCACGACGAGCGTGGTGATTTTCTCCAACCGTTCGAGCGCCTCGGCGTTCTTCACGAGCACGCCTTCCTGCGCGCCGCGCCCCACGCCGACCATGATGGACATGGGCGTAGCCAGGCCGAGGGCGCACGGGCACGCGATGATGAGGACCGCAACAGCGTTCACGATGGCGTGCGCAAGCTTTGGCTCCGGCCCAAGCCACAGCCAGAGGACGAAGGTGAGCACCGAAACAGCCAGCACCACCGGCACGAAGATCCCCGCGACCTTGTCGGCGAGACCCTGAATGGGCGCGCGGCTCCGCTGGGCTTCGGCAACCATGCTCACGATCTGCCCGAGCAACGTGTCGCGGCCGACCCGCTCGGCGCGCATGACGAAACTGCCGGGGCCATTGACGGTGCCGCCCGTCACTTTGTCGCCGACGGTCTTTTCCACCGGGAGCGGTTCGCCGGTGATCATGGATTCCTGCACGCTGGAGTGACCCTCGACCACCGCGCCATCCACGGGCACCTTGTCACCGGGAACAACCCGCAACTGATCGCCGACGTTTACCTGGTCGAGGGGGATTTCATGATCGCCCTGCGGTGCGACTTGCCGCGCCGTGGGCGGTGCGAGATTGAGCAACGCTTTGATGGCGCTGCCCGTATGGCTGCGGGCACGGAGCTCGAGCACCTGACCGAGGAGCACCAGCACAATGATCACCGCGGCAGCCTCAAAGTAGATGGCGACCTTGCCCTCGTGCTGCATCGTATGTGGAAATATGTTGGGCATGAGCATCGCCACGGTGCTGAAGACGAACGCTGCGCCCACGCCGATGGCAATCAGCGTGAACATGTTCAAATGGCGCGTCACGACGAAACGCCAGCCACGGCGGAAGAACGGCCAGCCCGCCCACCAGACCACGGGCGTGGTAAGCGCGAACTGAATCCAGCGCGAGGCGTGACTATCCGCCCAGGACTGCTGGGCCAGCGCCGGGATCAAGTGAGCCATCGCCAGGACAAACACCGGCAACGTCAGCGCGGCGCCGACCCAGAAGCGCTTGCTCATGTCCCGCAGCTCGATACTTTCCTCTTCATCAGCGCCCGCCGTCACCATTTTCGGTTCCAGCGCCATGCCGCACTTGGGGCAATCGCCGGGATGGTCCTGCTGCACGTCGGGGTGCATCGGGCAGGTGTAAATCGTTTTGCCCGACGCGGGCGTGGCCCACGCCGGGTTCCGCTCCAACGCCATGCCGCATTTCGGACAATTACCCGGCTTATCCGATTCCACGCCGGGACACATCGGACAGAAGTATTTTGCAGCGACGGAGGGTTTCACCGTTGCGGCTCTGTGGTCGTGACTGTGTTCGTGGTGTTCCTGTCCGCCTGTGCCGCCACAGCAATCACCGGAGCCGCTGGCGGGTTTGGCTTTCGCATCACCACCGCAATCGCTCCTCGTGCTGACCGGATGGAGCGCGATGATTTTCGCGGGCTGCTGTACGACAAACTTCTCACGGCAGTGCTCGCTGCAAAAATAGGGCTCCTCAGCAAAATTTGTGGGTAGTTTTCTACTTGATAGACCCCATGGAGTTAAGGGCGTCTGAGGAAAACAACGATTCTGACGCAAGTCCTACAGGCTCTGGCTGTGGATATATGGACAACTT
>JBOIEG010000816.1:0-1384 GCA_050740915.1 Gammaproteobacteria bacterium
GATCTGGTTCTTGTTCAAATAAAGCCCTGGATGCTTCGTCTGCCATGAGGGATACCGTTGCTTCAGTTGTGTTCCCGCTATTTTACCAGCTCCCTTCTCATCATTCCCCTGTCCCAGGAGGTTTTTCACAGCCTCTCAGCGGGAACCACGCCGGCGGAGGTTCCGCTCGTCAGCCCCCTGGCTTGAGGCTGAAGCAAAGAGGACAGGTGATAGCAGCCTGATCCCCGATCCTTACTGGCCGACGGTGGAGCAGGCTGTCAAAGAGAGCCGAAAGCAACGGCGACGCCCTCATCCGGATTTTGCAAAGCTCGCTGAGAAGATTAAGAAGGGGGGTTCTGGATGCCTCAGGCCCAGCGGTAGGGCTCGTTCGAGATGGCGGCGCTCGGTCGATCACGGCGTGGCCCCACGCTGAATCTTGGATAGGCGCGACGGGGACACGCCGAACCTTCGGCCACCAGTGCATGCAGTTCGTTGGACGCCCGTCGGAGCTGCCTGCGTGAGATAGAACTTGCGTACACGCGGTGGCGTTGCTGTCGCCGCCGCCGCGCGGCTTTGAGGCTGCGGGAGATAAAAGCGCTCTCGTTATCGTTGAGGTCGGCTGGACGTTTTTCGTACCAGCCCTGGGCTTCGGCCAGTGGCGCATCGCGCAGCCACGCTCCCGGCATCGACCCAGACCTTGAGACGTCGACGCCAGAGTAGGAAAGCCTGGTTGTTCTTCAGCCAGGTTTGAAAGCGCTGCCAGTGGCGCAGGACAGCTTCGTGGGCGACTTCGACCCAGGCCGCCGCTGCCTTCCTCGCGGTTGGTGACCAGCAGACGTCCGTTCACCAAGCAGTATATATGGACTCCACCCGGTTTGCAAGGTGAGGATCGATGATGGCGTGTAAAGGAAGACTGCATGTATATATCCGGCCTGTTGGTGAGCACGGTATCGGCTCTGGCCATGATGGAATGTGCGCGTTCTGGTTCCTTATAGGGTGACGGCCTCGAAGGCCACTACGCTTTACGGGATCGCAGAACGCCGGTCTCACCTGTTGTGCCATCACCTATTTCTTCACCTTCGCAATCTGGGGTGTGTTGTTAACCGAATACGCTGGGACTCAACCCTTCCCGGCTGGCGTCAAACCGATTGCTCCGCCCAATCCGCCTGGTATCTCCGATCGCGGGCCAGCACCGCCCAGACGATCCGCGCGAGTTTGTTGGCCAGCGCCACGGCGGCGACATTAGCACCGCGTCGGGCTTGGATCGCCAGTGCCCAGCGCGAGAGCCGGTCGGTCTTACCCGTCGCGTGCCGTAACACCGTGCGCGCTCCGTGGATGAGCAAGGTACGCAGGTAGGTGTTGCCGCGTTTGGTGATACCCAAGAGCCGTTGTTTCCCGCCGCTGG
>JBOIEG010000817.1:0-3879 GCA_050740915.1 Gammaproteobacteria bacterium
GACATCATCAAGAAGATCGAGCGGGCGCGGGTCAAGATGGAGCAGATCAAGCCCAGATCCACCCTGCCCCGAGGGAAAAAGAAGGCGGCTTAACTGTAAAGTTATTTAAGGGACACTACACTAGCGAGTCACTAAGTGCCTTCGTATTTAGGACTGACCAGGTCGTTAGGAAAACTAATACTACTCACCATTCGCGACTCATGCCTAGGCGCAAAAACAGGAACAAAAAAGAGAGGCTAGAGACGTCAGTGTGCCGCTCCCAAAACCTGAGCGATACGCAGGTTTGGGAAATTTGCGCCGCGCACTTTGACCTGGTCGCACCAAAACCGGCGATTGGTCGCGGTGTGGGACCCGCTGCCGCAGTTTTTGATGTCGATCTTGGGTTTGACGCCGACGGGAAACCCTACCTAGAACACGCCAACATCATTGGTTGGTACGCCTCCATCGATACGCCAGACGACGAGCTAAAACATTTCTGGATGGATAAGGCGCAGAAGATCGCTCCACGTTTTACGTACGTGCCACGCCAATAATCCAACGTCTATTGCTAAGAGAAAACGGCAGCGTTTCCAGGTTAGGCAGTCCGTAACTGCGACCACTTGATGCATTTATACGTCGCGACTTATTCATCAAGGGCATCTGTCGTTCAGCTGCTGTCTCGAAGTTCGTGAAAAATTCAAGAATGACGTATAGATTTCCGCATCGCTGACACCTTCGCCGACAGTCTCGCCAAACTCACCGGCGACGAGCAGAAGGCCTTAAATCCACGGCCTTTGACCCTGAGCCGGACGAATGAACATGCCGGCGACTGCCGGGCCTAATGCAAGGCGGGGTCGACTGGGCGAATGGTCAGGACCTGGCTTCGCGGGCTCGTTGCGGAAATTCTCTCCTCCCGGAAGCCTCTTGCAGAGGAAGCGATCGATCACTTCTGCGAGATCCACGCGGCCGGTGACCATTATTCTTGACCGGCAGGGCTTTGATACGCGGATCAGATTCGTAGCCGGGGATGACTACCTTTGGCAGTTCCCGTTTAAGTAGGTGTTCGATGTCCCTGAGTAATCCCATTTCGTTTGCTGCAACGAGTGAAACGGCCATGCCTTCCTTACCGGCACGGCCGGTGCGACCAATGCGGTGGATATAATCCTTCGGGGTACTGGGCAACTCATAGTTCACGACGTGGGGTAATTGCTCGATATCCAGTCCGCGCGAGGCGACATCGGTGCCGACTAATACCTGGACTTTGCCTTTCTTGAAATCCATCAATGCCCTGATCCGCTGTGCCTGGGATTTATTTCCGTGAATGGCAGCGGCGCGGATCCCGGCTTTGTCCAACTGCTGGGCCAGTCGGTTTGCACCGTGCTTCATGCTAGTGAAGACCAGCACCTGCTGCCAGTTTTGGGATTCAATCAGATGTGTCAGGAGTTCGCGTTTGCGTGAGTGGTCCACGGGATGGATCACATGCGACACGCCCTCTGCGGTGGTGTTTTGATGTGCGATCTGGATCGTTTTCGGCGCGTTTAATAGGTCACCGGCTAGTTTTTTGATCTCATTGGAGAAGGTGGCAAAGAACAACAGATTTTGCCGTTGTGCCGGTAGCAAGTTGATGATCCTGCGGATATCACGAATAAAGCCCATGTCCAGCATGCGATCGGCTTCATCCAGTACCAGGGTTTCGACTTTGGACAAGTTCAGTGTTTTTTGTTCGATGTGGTCCAGCAAGCGCCCCGGTGTCGCCACCAGGATATCCACGCCTTTGAGTAGTTTGTTGATCTGGGGATTGATGTTAACACCGCCATAGACCACAGTGGATCGCAATGGCAGATATTTGCCATAGGTGTGCACACTTTCTTCCACCTGCGCAGCGAGTTCCCGCGTCGGTTCCAGGATCAGGGCGCGGATGGGGCGCTGGCCGTTACTCTGCTTGTTATTTTGCAATGTTGTGTGCAGGAGTTGTAATAAAGGCAGGGTAAAACCGGCCGTTTTGCCGGTACCGGTTTGCGCACCGGCCATGATGTCCCGTCCCTTTAGAACAACAGGTATTGCCTGGCGCTGGACGGGCGTGGGTACGCTGTAACCTTGTTCGGTGACAGCACGAAGTATTTCGGCCGACAGGCCGAGTGTATTAAATGACATAGTTATATGTGTCTCTTGGTAGATCGGCCTACCAAAAGTGTGAATTTCGGAACGGACTAGGCAGATTAGGTTTATTAAAGTCGGGGATAACCAGAAGGGATAACCACGATGTCAGACATAGACCGCTGATTGCCTGCGGGACGCACTATAGCACTAATAGTGAATCAATAGACGTTTCGAAGGTCGACTTCACGAAGCACGACCCACGCCCTGCGTATGCGAAGATTGTTGGACGCCATCGAAATAGAAACCGGGAAGAACCGCTCGATATCGGCGCCTGGTTGCGGAAAATGCTAAATGCGTGACAGGGTGAAGCGTGACCGACGCCTGCAAGCTGCGCACGCATCATCCCTCCGCCTTTACTCACCCAAGGCGGCGCTTACTACACTCAAAAACGGAAGACCACAAAATATTCGCTTTGATCAATAGATTGCTGTTACATGAGCACATCGAAACCGTGGGTTGAGCGCGCTTTGGCCATCCTTGGGCAGAGTTTATCTCCGGTGCCCACGGAGCTGAACGAACTTGACTGGAAAAGCGCGTTGTCGCCGAATAAGGACCGGCTCATCGAACACCTCTCGGCCTTTGCCAACTACCACGGCGGTGGCTTTATGGTGTTTAGCATTGACAATTCGACGAGGCAAGTAATCGGCGCGACCGAAGAGGACGCCGAGCGGATCGTCGGTCAGTTGACGAATCTGGGGCGGGAAGCCCTGGAGCCTCCCGTCGTTATCGACCATGCAGTTACCCCGTTAGAAACGGCCTCGCTACTCCTCGTGCGCATCCGGGAGCAGCCGATCAAACTCGTGCATCGCCGCGGCAAGTCCATCGAACACGCCTGGGTACGCTCTGGGGGACCACACGCAAAGCATCGCGACAGGAAATCGGCGCGATGCTAATTAACAGCTGCGCCGGGTGATCGTGGACCCGATCGACAGGGAAGCCTTGGCGGAGACGCACGTAGAACTGGTTTTGATTCGCGACGGCAACGGGCGTCTCGCGCGACTGTTGGCGAGTCTGATGACTCTGCAGGCTGGCCTCCCACTCCTGAACTTCGGCGAGCTCGCCGAGTCGCGGCGAGCGCAATACTTCTTAGCGGTCCAGGCCGGTCTGGACCGGGAACCAGCCGATGGAACGGATATTTGAGGCGGTTATTTCGCGGACGACGGGCGCGGGGGGCTGAGCTTGGAACTAGCTGCGCCTGCTCAAGAATCCTGGCGATTTCATCCACCGGAGCACCCGTCTCGATCGCCGTGGAGCTAGGCACATTTGTGATCAGCGATCGGCGGTACGTCGCGGCGTCGCGAAGGTGCGGGTTCGATTCAGCCAGCGACTTTTCTGACATGACGCAATTTTAATAGGCAATGAATATGTCCACACGGGTCCAGAAACTCTGGAACTATTGCAACGTCTTGCGCGACGACGGCATGAGCTATGGCGACTATCCTCTTCTGTTTGACGAAGATGGGCGTTTATACTTCTAATATCCCCCTCACCCCAATCCTCTCCACCCAAGAGGGGCGAGGGAAATCGAAGGTCGAATCACGACCCACGCCCTGCGTATGCCAAGACTGCTGGACGCCATCGAAATAGAAACCGGGAAGAACCCCTCGGCCAGCGTGATCTGGCTGCACGGGCTGGGCGCCGACGGCGGCAATTTCGTGCCCATCGTGGACGAGCTCGGGCTCGATGCGGCTCCGGCACTCCGTTTCGTGTTTCCGCACGCGCCAATGCGGCCGGTGACGA
>JBOIEG010000818.1:0-1764 GCA_050740915.1 Gammaproteobacteria bacterium
GCACCCCCCGCACAGATCCGTACGAGCGGTTTTCCCGCATACGGCTCTTACCTTGGGTGGATAGCGTAGAAGCGCACATCTGGATAAGGGTGCAGAATCCGTGGCCTCGGTAGCCATCGGCGAATCAGTTCCCTGAAGCGTAACCACGTCATACGATGACGCTGGCTGCGCCGCCTGAGCGCATAGAGCCAGTATCGGGTGACCTGATTGCAGAAGCTCTTCAAGCTCGGCAAATTACCTGGCACAGCGTAATAGTTGTAGTGTCCTTGAAGGACGCGATTCAACCACGCGCCCATCCGTGGGATAGGAGCGTGCCGATACCGAAGCAGAGTCTGCTTGATCGCTTGGAGTCGCTTTCGAAAACGCTTCTTGACGGTCCGCCGTTTCACGGTGAACCGGCCATCCCGATGCCGTCGACTACAGATGTGGGTCAGCCCCAGGAAGTCAAACGTTTCGGGCTTCCTCTCGCCACGCCGACGCCGGTTCTCATCCGCAAAGCGCCCAAACTCGATCAACCGAGTTTTATCCGGGTGCAGCGTGAGACCGAATTTACTCAAGCGGTGCTTGAAGTCCTCCAGGAACCGCGAAGCCTCGTCCCGGTGCTGGAAGCCCAGCGCCGTGTCATCCGCATAGCGGAGAATAATAACCTCTCCAGAGGCCACCCTCCCCCGCCATGCTTGGCTCCAGAGGTCAAAGACGTAATGCAGGTAGATGTTCGAGAGGATCGGTGAGATGACCGCTCCCTGGGGAACCCCTGTCTTCAGTTTTACGACCTTGCCCTCCTCTGAGACGCCGGCCTCAAGCCACTTTTTGATAAGCCGCCGTAGCCGCTTATCCACGATGCGGTGCTTGAGAAATTGCATCATCCATTGATGGTCCAGTGTGTCATAGAAACTCTGGATATCCGCATCCAACACCCAGTTCACTTTCCTTTTTATGAGAGCAACCGACAAGGCATCTAACGCATCATGCGCACTCCGGCCAGGCCGAAACCCATAGGAGAACCCTTTGAAGTCAGTCTCATAAATCGCGTTGAGTACCGTCGCCACCGCTTGCTGGACGATTTTGTCCTCTAGGCATTGAATACCCAGCGGACGCCGTGTGCCATCCGGCTTCGGAATGTAGACCCGACGCGATGGCCTCGCCCGATAGCGGCCCTGATGAATGCGGGTATGCAGCTCGCCTAACCGCTCCATCAGCCCGACTTCATACTCGTGCCACCCTACCCCATCGATGCCCACCGCCGCCTCTCGCTCAAGAGCATAAAAGCTCGCCCGCAAGAGCTCCACGGTCACATGATGTAATAGGGCAGTGAACTTCAGCTCCTTATCTCGTTGTGCGGCTCTACGCACCCCCAGCAGACCCAACGACGCAGGTCCCCGACTCTGTGTCCGGGCTGCGGTCAGCGGCTGGTTGTTCCCCTTGGTCGACGGCCTTCCTCCACCATCTCCGCAGAGTTGATGCGCTCTTTGTTCAATGGCTTCTCCAGTACTATGCCGTCGTCCGACTTCCTACCGCCGTGCACGATGAGCGTACGGCTTTAGCCTTGCTCATCCGGCCCCAATAGAGGCAGCGGTAGGACCTCCCAGGTCCCGCGCAAAGAATGTACCTGCATGCCGAGGGTCTCTGACTGCGCAGGGTTTGAGACCGACTCGCACTAACGCCAGACTCAATGTTGCCTTCCGTCTCCATAACAACGTCAGCACCCTGAACCGACTGCTTTCGCAGCTCAATACCTCGCCTACAGGCGCCCCTGTCAACGCT